>DAIDKO010000068.1 GCA_027450005.1 Rhodanobacter sp.
GGACGCGATACGCGCGTTCGAGGGTGGCAGGTTCGGGGGTCATGGATTCACCGATAGCACGATGCGCGCATCGTTCAACCCGACCGTCTCAGCGGTCGAGATCAAGGCCCATGGCCGCCGGACGTCCCCCTCGCTCGGCACGATCGCCCGGGTGGCTGCCTGCCGGTCGCGGCGCGACACGCTCCGATTCGACTCCCTAGGCCGGCGGGGTCTTCGTCGTCCATGACTCATCCATCGCTGATATTGCACCCACTCAATCAAGGGATAGCTTGCTTGAGATCATCAGCCACAGCGACAGTCTCGACTACCGCAAGATCGGCGGACGTTAGCTCAAGCAAACCCAGTGGCGCGCCCGGGGCAAGGCCCACTACATCGACAAGCTTCCAGCGAACATCCGGCCATGGTGGCCTTCATACGGCGCGCCCTGCCTCACGCCCCAATCCTGCATCTGGTGCGCGACTCCATGGACACCTGCTTTTCCAACTACAAGGCCAGGTTCGACAACCTCTCGGCGTACAGTTGAGAGCTCGGGGCCCTTGCTCACTACTACGCGTAATACGCGCGGTTGTCAGAGCACTGGCGTACGGCACCGCCCGGCGCCATGCTGGACGCTTCGTACGATGCCCTGGTGCGTGACACCGAGACAACCGTGCGCCGCGTGCTCACTCACTGCGGTTTGCCTGCCAAGGCAGCCTGCTTCAGTCCCGAGCGCAATGGCAGCCCCGGTTACCACGCCCAGCAGCGCGCAGGTGCGAAAATTGATCCACACGCGCGGGTTAGGACAGTGGCACAACTATGCCCAGCCACTGGAACCCTTGCGGCTGGCGTTGCAAGCGCAACAATTTCACCGATAAGCCGGCGGATCACAGCAAAACGCCGTGGAACGCGACGGCGTTTCGCTCGTAGATGCCAGGGCTCAGAGATCCTGATGGTATTGCACGTAAGGCGTGCGGGACTGATCCGGCTCGGGCCCGACCGGCGTACTTGCCGATGCACCCGACGACCACAGGTTTTGCGCACCTACGCTCAACGAACCTTGCCACGGCAAATGCCAGGTGACGCCAAGGTCAATGCTGTCCCAGTGGCGATCTGGGTTGTAGCCGTTGCTAGGGACGCCAGCCAGCGGCTGCATGGTACGACCGACGATGGTGCCGCTGATGGGGCCATGATCGACCCCAAAACTGATCGCTTTCTGATCCAGCGTGCTAACACCGAGTAGGTTGCCCGGCAAAAGATGGATGCGACCGACACTGGCGCCTAGGTCGACGCCACTGCTGGCTCCCAGCGCCAGGCGCCCGCGCGCATTGAACTGGGAGCTGCTGTCGAACCCGGCCAGACCATCGATGCTGGGCAGGACGCCAGGTAGCACGCGCGGCAGACTAGGGCTGTTAGGGGTGCTGTTGGAACCCACGCTGACGCCCAAACTGTAAGGCCCATTGAGGTAGGTTGCCCCCACCTCGCTACCGACCACGCGCAACGGACTGTTGACCCAGGAATGCTGATTGACGCCGGCATTCGCCTGCCAGTTCGGCGATAGGTTGTACTGCAAACCAGCGCTGGCCGTACTGTTGGAATCAACAGCGTGGAAGGACAGCGGTGTGTTGCGCAGGATTTGGTTGTCGCCGCCGGCCTTGAGCACAAACAGACGGCCGCCCGAACCGCGCCATAGTGGAACCGTCAAAGCCGACTGACCTTGGGCCATTTGCGCCGGGGGTTGCGTCAGCAATCGATCAGCCATTTTGACGCTGGCATCGCCCACACCCTGGCCGACCGCCGTGAACGGCAGCAGGCAAAGCAACAAGGGAACAAGCAGGCGGCGCATGATTGGTACAATTTGGTTAGTGTCTGGCTGCCCCAGGCGGCAACACGTTTACCACAATATTTTACATTTAACTAACACCAATACAAGGGCGACGAGGTACCTCTATAGTGCAGGCTGTGATCCGCTTCACCCTAAGACCACCGCCATCCGGCCGGGTTCCCGATCCGGCGAAGCCTAGCGCCGCATGTCACGGGCGTCTTGCACGCCCGTACCGCCTTTCGCCTTTTAGATGAATCCACTCTCGAACACTCCGCGCACCGTGCCCATGCCCGTCAAGGCCGAAGACTTGACAGGCATACCAGCGGCCATTGAGCAACTCCTGAAGGCCCAGGACAGTGCGAGCGTGCTGGAAATCTGCAAGCACATCCTGAGCGACCTCGGGATCGCCGGGCGACTGAACTGGCAATCGCCGGCGGGCCGCACCGCCGAATCGTCCGGCTGGCACCACGACCTGGCCGAAGACGTCCAGCACCACCTCGTACTCACGCTGAGCCGCGATGAACCGGTTGCCGCGCATCTGCGCGGACAACTGGCCTGGCTGGGGCGACTTGCCGACGCCAGGCTGCACCAGCTTGCCGAATCCAGCCGGTTGTACGAGGCGATCTCGCGACTGGCGCTGGCCGAACGCTTGCAACGCGCCCTGTATGCGATCGCCGAGCAAGCCAACACCGAACAAGACATGCCCGCGCTGATGCGCTCGCTGCATACCATCGTCAGCAGCCTGATGTATGCGGAGAACTTCTACATCGCGCTGTACGACTCCGTTAGCGACAGCGTGCGCTTTCCGTATTACGTCGATGCCCTCGATACGGAGCCGCCCACGCCTGAACTTAGCGTGCCGCTGCATGAGTTGTTGCATGGCCTCACATGGAACCTGCTGCGTCGTGGTCGCCCGCTGTTCGGTGCGATGGACGAGCTGACGCAGGAACTGGGCGGGCAATTCCAGCTGTATGGCCCACGTTGCGAGTACTGCATTGGCGTGCCCCTGTTCCGCAGCGGGCATGTGGTCGGTTGCATCGTGGTCCAGAGCTATCGCGCCAGCGTGCGCTATACCCGGCACGACCTCGACCTGCTGATCTACGTGGCGCAGCACGTGCAGACGACGATAGAACGCCGCGGCGCCCATGTGGAACTCGAACGCCGCGTGGCTGACCGCACCACCGCGCTACGCGAGGCCAATCGCGTGCTGCGCCAGCAGGTCCTGCAGCGCCAGCGCGGCGAACGCCTGCAGGCGGCACTGTTCCGCATCGCCGAACTGGCCGGCACCACCGAAAGCCTCGACGATTTCTATCCGGCAGTGCACCGCGTGATCGGCGGGCTTCTGTATGCACGCAATTTCTACATCGCGCTGATCGACGAGGATGAGCAGCTCATCACCTTCCCGTACTCGGTAGACGAAGTGGACAGCGAGCGCCTGCCACGCAGCCACGGCAGTGGCGCCACCGAGTACGTGCAGCGCACCGGCAAGCCGTTGCTGGCCGACGCGGCGGCGATAGACCGCCTACTTGCCAGCGGCGAGATCACCCGCCTCGGCGCGCGCTCGGTGTGCTGGCTGGGGGTACCGCTGAGCTGGGGCGACAAGGTTCGCGGCGTGCTGGCGGTACAGAGCTACAGCCCCGAGCACACCTATACCGAACGCGACCAGGAGCTGCTGACCTTCGTCAGCTATCACGTAGCCAACGCGCTGCAGCGCAAGCATGCCGACGCCGCGCTGAAGCTGGCCTACGCCAGTCTTGAACGGCGGGTGGCGGAGCGCACCCGCGCGCTCGGGTTGGCCAACCGCGACCTGCGCGAACAGATCGCGGAACGCGAACGCATCGAACGCCGGCTCAAATACGAGACCCTGCACGACTCGCTTACCGGCCTACCCAACCGCACCCTGCTGCTGCAACGGCTGGAGCAGGCGCTACAGCGCTATCACGTGAATCCCAAAGAACCGTTCGCGGTGCTGTTCATCGACCTCGATCGCTTCAAGGTCATCAACGACTCGGTCGGCCACCTGGTCGGCGACGATTTGCTGTTTCAGGTCGGAGGCCGGATCCGCGCCTGCCTGAAGACCCGCGATGTGGTGGCGCGCCTGGGCGGCGACGAGTTCGCCGTGCTGTTGGAGCACGTCCCCGACATCATCGCAGCGCAGCATGTCGCCACGCTGGTATTGAACGAACTGCAGACACCGTTCCGCCTGGGCACGCGCGAGGTCTTCACCTCCGCCTCCATCGGCATCGCGATGGTCGACCAGCACTATCGCCGACCCGAAGAGCTGCTGCGCGACGCCGACGCGGCCATGTACAACGCGAAGGACGGCGGCCGCCATCGCGTTGCGCTATTCGACGACCGCCTGCGCCACGAAGCACTGTCCCAGCTGCGCATGGAGGGCGACCTGCGCCATGCATTGGCGCGCCGCGAGTTCGTGCCTTTTTACCAGCCCATCGTATCGCTGACCGACGGCCAGGTTGCCGGCTACGAGGCATTGCTGCGCTGGAATCACCCCGACCGCGGCCTGATGCTGCCGCAGGATTTCCTGCTGATCGCCGAGGAAACCGGCTGCGCCGAGGCCATCGACTGGCTGATCTTCGAGCAGGTCTGCGCACAGGCTTCGCAGTTGCTCGGCGGCAAGGGCACCGTCAGCATCAACGTTTCCGGCCTGCATTTCCGCCACGCCGATTTCGACGCACGCCTGCTCACGCTGCTGGAAAAGCACCATGTGTCGCCGTCGCGCATCCGCGTGGAAGTGATCGAGCGTACCCTGCTGGACAACCCAGCCCAAGTGAAGCAGATGCTGGAGAACCTGCGCCAGAAGGGCATAGGCATCGCACTCGACGATTTCGGCACCGGCTACTCCTCGCTGAGCTACCTGCACCAATACCCGTTCGATTCGCTAAAGATCGACCGTTCCTTCGTCACGGAACTCGACAGCGATCGCAACGACCAGGGCGCGGCGGTAATCCGCGCGATCCAGGTATTGGCCGACGCGCTCGGCATGCAGGTGATTGCCGAAGGCATCGAGAACGCCGCGCAACAGCAGGCTCTCATCGACCTCGGCTGCCGCTACGGGCAAGGCTTCCTCTACGCCCGCGGGCAATCGGCGGAATATTGGCTTCGGCCGGGAAACAGCCCGCCGTAGTAGGGTCACTGGGCCCGGTGGTCGCCACAGCGTGTCACGCCGTGCCGGAAACCCCGCCGACACCCCGCAACAGTTGCTCCGCGTCGATGCGGTCGAACTCGTAGCACTGCGCGCAGAACTCGCAGTGCACCTCGATACGCCCCCCCTGCTCCACCAGCGTGGTCTCCACCTCCTCACGGCCCAGCGAACGCAGCATCGCCGCCACCCGCTCGCGCGAACAACTACAGCCGAAGGCCAATGGGCGCGGATCGAACAGGCGCACGGATTCCTCGTGGTACAGCCGGTACAAAAGCTGGTCCGGCTCGGTGGCCAACAGCTCCGCCGCACCCAACGTAGCAGTGAGGTGCATCACGCGCGTCCAGGCATCGTCGTCCTGCACGGCGCCATGGCCACCCTCGTCGGGCAGCTTCTGCAGCATCAGGCCGACCGCATGCTCACCGTCGGCGGCAAGCAGCAGGCGCGCGGGCAGTTGTTCGGATCGCGCAAAGTAGTTTTCCAGTACTCCAGCCAAGTTGACAGCACGCAATTCCACCAGCCCCTGGTAGCGCTGGCCGCGCTCCACGTTGCCGATGGTGATCGCCATGACCGCCTGCGGCAGCTCGTCAAGCGACAACGGTTCGGGCAACGGCGCGTCCCAGCGCGCCAGTCCGCGCAGGCGACCCTGGTCGGTGCACTCGGTAAACAGCAGGCGCAGCGCGCCGACGCTCTTCAGCTGCACCGACAGCTCGCCATCGAGCTTGATATTCGCCGTCAGCAACGCACTAGCCACCAGGGCCTCACCGAGCAAGCTGCGCAGCGTCACGGGATAGTCGATCCGGGTAGCCACCTCGCGCCACGCCGGACCAAGCCGCACCAGCGCGCCACGCACCCCTGCACGTTCGAGCAGGAAACGGTGCAACACGTCCTCGACAAGTACGTTTTCCACGTGAACCACCTCGCAAGACAATCCCATTAAATGGGGTCGGCCAGCCTACGCGCAATGGCCACACCTATACTGCGGCAACTGTCCTCTGCCGTTCCGTCAGACTTGCTCGATCATGCGCAAACATGATCGAAGCTGACTTCCTGCTTCGCAGAGGCCGGTTTCACGCGCACCTTGCGGCGCGCGCCAGAGCCTTCCTCTCCACAGGCTGAAACCGCAGAACTTGCGGCC
>DAIDKO010000069.1 GCA_027450005.1 Rhodanobacter sp.
CCGATGCGCAAGGCCACTTCGACGTGCTGCTAAAAGGCGAACGCCAAGGCCGCGTGACCTGGGACTTGCTCGGCCAGCACAATCGCCTCAATGCGCTGGCCGCCCTCGGCGCCGCGCGCCACGTCGGCGTGCCGGTGATGATCGGTATCGAGGCGCTCGGCCAATTTAAAAACGTGAAGCGGCGCATGGAAGTGCGCGGCGTGGTGAATGGCATCACGGTGTACGACGATTTCGCGCACCACCCGACCGCGATTGCCACTACGCTGGCCGGCCTGCGCGCTAAGGTGGGTGAGGCGCGCATAGTGGTGGCGCTGGAGCCGCGTTCAAATTCGATGCGGCTGGGTGCGCATGCCGTGGCGCTGGCTCCCTCACTGGCGGATGCCGATGTGGTGCTGTTCCTGCAGCGCCCCGGACTGCCATGGGATGCGCAGCGCGTCACCGATGCCCTGCACGGCCGCGGTAGTACCGCGGCCAGCGTCGATGCGTTGCTGGCGGCGCTGCGCGTCGAGGTGCAGCCGGGCGACCACGTGGTGTTCATGTCCAACGGCGGCTTCGAGGGCGCGCCGCGGCGTTTCGCTGCATCGCTGGCGCGCTGAGCGGGTCGCGAAGCCCCGCGTCTACGGATGCGTCAGGCCTGCCGCTGGGTTTCCATGGCTTCTGCCTCGGCGCGCGCCCGGCGCAGCTTGCGGAGTAGCCGGCTGTGCAACTTGATCGCGGCGGAGGCCGGCCACCGCCGGCCAGGAAACATCGACCGCCGCTCCCTCCAGACGGCCGCCAGCAGCGGCAGGCTGCCCGATCCGCGGTAGGCGCGCTCGATCGCCTGCAGCATGGCGCCAGCGCGCTGGGTGTCGCCAAGTCCGCTGGACATCCATGCGTGCAACAGGTGTTGGCGTTCCTCGAACCATACCAGGTTGCGATTGGCCACCCGCGTGGGCGAGGCCTTGCCGATGGCGGAAAACGCCTGTTCGTGCCGGCGAAACTGCACGAGGGCTTCGTCGACGTAGACAAGGCCCTCGCTGGCGGCCGCGTACAGCGCCAGCTGCCAGTCGTAGTAGAGCGCCGGCGCCAGCGGGCAGGCGCGCGCGAATAGCTCGCGCCGCAGCAGCATCGCATGGCCGGACGCCGAGTTGGCGAAGACGAACTGCATCGGATTCGCGCCATGCAGCATCTCGATGTCGTCGGACACGCGCCGGCCCTTAGCGTTGCCTTCGTCGTCGATGTAGAGCGAATCGCAGTAGGCCATGTCGTGGCCGTCGATGGCTGCAAGCAGGCGGGACAGCTTGGTCGGGTGCCAGATGTCGTCCTGGTCGCTGGGCGCGAGAAACTCTCCGCCGCAGAGCGACATGGCATGTTCGAAACTGCGGGTGGGTCCCAGGTTTTCCGGATTGGCGTGGACGAGCACGCGCGGGTCGCGGGCGGCATACGCATGCAGGATCCTGAGGCTCTCGTCGCTGGAGCCGTCGTCCACCGCGACCACCTCGATTCGCACATCCTGCTGCGCCAGGATGGAATCCATCTGCGCCCGCAGGAACCGGGCGCCGTTGTAGACGCTGATCGCCACGGAGATCAGTGGCTGGGAGGGTGGGGGACTGTGCATGGCCAGGGAGCCAGGTAGGTGGTGGAGCGGATGGTTGGCGGAACCGGCAGATCATCGACGTCAAACCGTGCAGCGTCAAAGGGCGGCTGGACCGCGCGAGGCGGCGGCACGCGGCTGTCCGGTGAGGGGCTGCGCCGCCCTGTGCTCGCTACACTCTGCGCATGGCTGGACGAATTTCCCGTGCCGAGCTGCCGCTGTTCCCGCTGTCGACGGTGCTTTATCCCGGCGGGCGGCTCGAGCTGCGCGTCTTCGAACCGCGCTACCTGGACCTGGTGCGCGAGTGCACGCGTGACGACTGCGGTTTCGGCGTCTGCCTGATCCTGGCGGGGCGCGAGGCGGGCGAGCCGGCCCTGCCGGCGGCGGTGGGCACGCTGGCGCGCATCGTGGATTTCCATCACGGCGCGGGCGGCCTGCTCGGCATCGTGGCAGAGGGTGGCCAGCGATTCCGGGTGCGACGCACGCGGGTGCGTGCCGATGGCCAACTGCGCGGCGAAGTGGAGTGGTGGCCGGAGGAGCCGCCCGCGCCGGTGCCGGTCGAGCTGGCACTGCTGCAGGCGATTGCCGAACGCCTAGTCGAGACGATGGCGCCGCAGTGGAAGCAGGTGCCGCGCGAACGCTACGACGACGCGCGCTGGCTGGGCTTTCGGCTCGCCGAGCTGCTGCCGCTGGGCGGCGACGAACGCCAGCGCCTGCTGGAACTGGTCGATCCGCTGCAACGCCTCGCCGAGCTGCGCGATATCCTGCCGCGCTTCCAGAGAGCCTGATCGCATCTATCGTCACCGGAAACCCGCATGAGCACATTGGCCGGCAAGACCCTGTTCATCACTGGCGCCTCGCGCGGCATCGGCCTCGCCATTGCGCTGCGCGCCGCCCGCGACGGCGCTAACGTGGCGATCGCCGCCAAGAGCAGCATGCCCAACCCGAAGTTGCCCGGCACCATCCACACCGCGGCGGCGGCGGTTGAGGCAGTCGGCGGCAAGGCGCTGGCGCTGAAGTGCGACATCCGCGAGGAAGAGAGTGTGCACGCCGCCGTGTCGGCCACGGTCGAGGCCTTCGGCGGCATCGACATCTTGGTCAACAACGCCAGCGCGATCTGGCTAGCCGGCGCGCTGGACACCCCGATGAAGCGCTTCGACCTGATGCAGCAGGTTAATGCGCGCGGCACCTTCCTGTGCGCGCAGGCCTGCCTGCCGCACCTGCTCAAGGCGGCGAACCCGCACATCCTTACGCTGGCGCCACCGCCCTCACTGCAGCCGAAGTGGTGGGCGCCGCACACCGGCTATACTCTGGCCAAAATGGGCATGAGTTTCGTCAGCCTAGGCCTAGCGGGCGAATTCGGCCCGCGCTGCGTGGCGGTGAACGCACTGTGGCCACGCACCATCGTCGCCACCGATGCGCTGAACATGATCCCCGGCGTGGACCTGAAGCGCTGCCGCAAGCCGGAAATCGTCGCCGACGCCGCGCACGCGGTGCTGACCCGGCCGGCCGCGGGTTTCGCGGGGCGGTTCCTGATCGACGAGGAAGTACTGCGCGAGGCGGGCGTCGTGGATTTCGCGCCGTATGCGGTCGACCCCGCACAGACCCTGTTGCCCGACCTGTTCCTCGATTGAGCGCCGGGCCGATCGTCCTGCGGTCCCGACAGCCTGGCCGGACGCATCCGGCCTTTTTCTAACAACGGCGCTTCCCAGCGCCGAGGAGATGACGATGAAATACCTCCACACCATGGTCCGCATCCGCGACATCGACGCCAGCCTGCGCTTCTATTGCGAAGGGTTGGGCCTGATGGAGATGCGCCGCATGGAAAACCCGGCGGGCAAGTACACCCTGATCTTCCTCGCCGCGCCCGGCTCGCCGGAGGCGGAAGTCGAGCTGACCTACAACTGGGGCTCGACCGAGGACTACGGCAGTGCGCGCAATTTCGGCCACTTGGCCTTCCGCGTGGAGGACATCTACGCCACCTGCGCCCGCCTGCAATCCATGGGCTATACCATCCACCGTCCACCGCGGGACGGGCACATGGCCTTCGTGCGTTCGCCCGACCTAATCTCGGTCGAGCTGCTGCAGGACGGCCACCTGCCGCCGCAGGAGCCTTGGGTCTCGATGCCCAACAGCGGAAATTGGTAGCCCAGCACCTTTCCAGCGCGAATTGCAAGCACGTTCGTCATGAATCCGCCCAAGTGGTGCGCGTACAGTGCAAGTCATATCGCATTTCATAGCGGTGGCGGGCGAGGCTGATCGCACCAGGGAGGACGGATTCGGTCGCCGGTCAGATCACCACCCAAGGGCGAGCCATGGTCGGAATGATGGAAAAACCCGGGCGCTGTGTCGTCTGGTTCGGACAACCGGCTCCGCACGAACGGGCCGGATTGACCAAGGCAGGCTGGATGCTTCGGGTGGTTGCCATCGACGAAGCCGCGGGTATCGGCGTGCGCAACGGCGGCACCGTGGTGGCGCTAGCCGACCTGCGCGAGGGTGGCCAGGGCAGGATCCGCGCGATGGAGCAGCTGATGGCGGAACATCCGCGGCTGCCGTGGCTGGCGCTGGTTTCGCCCGATACGCCTGCACACGAACCTCTGCGGGAGCGCATCCTGCAGGCCAGCGCGGATTTCTTCACCGCACCGCTGGACCTGCGCCGGCTGTTGCAGGCGTTGGGCCGGCTGGACGCTGATCTGCCAAGCGCTGCCGCCCCCGACGATCTCGGCATCACCGGTCGCAGCCCTGCGATGCAGGCGGTACTGGCCAGCATCCGCAAGTACGCGCCGGTGGACCTGCCGGTGCTGAGCACCGGCGAGACCGGCACCGGCAAGGAAGTAGCATCGCGTGCCCTGTGCGGGCTGTCGCCGCGTCGTTCGAAGCCCTTCGCGGCGATCAATTGCGGCGCGCTACCGCCGAACCTGGTGCAGTCGGAACTGTTCGGGCACGAGCGCGGGGCGTTCACCGGCGCCAGCGCCCGGCGCATCGGCCATTTCGAGGCGGCGGCCGGCGGCACTGTGTTCCTCGACGAGGTTGGCGACCTGCCGCTGGACGCGCAGACCAGCCTGCTGCGCCTGCTGCAGGAAGGGGCGCTGGAGCGGGTGGGTTCCAGCCACACGATCAAGCTCGATGTGCGCGTGTTGGCCGCCACCCACGTCGACCTGGAAAAGGCAGTGGCGGAAGGCCGGTTCCGCCAGGACCTCTACTACCGGCTGAACGTGCTGCGGCTGCGCATGCCGGCGCTGCGCGAGCGCGGCGACGACGTGGAACTGCTGGCGCAACAGTTCCTGGACGCGTTCCGCGAACAGCACGACACCCATGCCCATGCATTCAGCCGCCAAGCGCGCGATGCGCTGCGACGGTTCGCCTGGCCGGGCAACGTGCGCGAGCTGCTCAACCGCGTGCAGCGGGCAGCGGTGGTGGCTGAAGGGACGCTGATCGGCGTTGCCGACCTAGAACTGCAGGACGAACTGTGCGACACGACGATGCCCGGCAGCCTGGGCACGACCCGAGTGGAGGCCGAGCGCGCCGCGGTGGTGGCCTGCCTGCGCGAAAGCCGCTTCAACATCAGCGAGTGCGCGCGACGCCTCAAGGTGTCGCGGGTCACCGTCTACCGTCTGTGCAAGAAGCATCGGCTGGCACTCGACGAGTTGCGTTGAGCGCCGGCCGGTGGACGCCTAGAACGTGTAGGGAATCTTGAAGGTCAGCGTAAAGTCTGGTGCATCGGCGGTGAGGCCGACGCCCAGCATGCTGACCAGGGTGGTTTGCCGGTTCAGCGCATACGTCACGCCCATGTTGAGCGTTGCCGCATTGGCGTCGCTGCCGATCACCTTGGTGCTGGGTTTGCCTTTCGGCTGCAGCGACGCCTTGCCGTTGATGCGGTCGCTGAAGGACAGGCTGAGGCTGGCGCGCTCGTTGAAGGCGAAGGCGACGCCCGCGCCGAAGTAATATGCATCGCCCAGCTTCACGCTGCCCGGCGTGCGGGTTTGCGGATCGGTGTCGATATCGCCAAAGCTGCGCTCGAACGAGTGGATGTAGCCGATATTGCCGAACACGATGGCCGGATCGATCGTCTTCACCGCGGTCAGGCCCAGCGTGCCCTGCCACACACCGTTGCCGGTCGGCTGGCGTTCCGGCACGGCGAACTGCAGGTACTGGTCGCCGGACTTGCTCACGGTGTTCCAGTTGATGCCATAGGGTGCCCGTCCCGTGGGGGCGGTGACGCCGACGGTGAGCAAGGTATCGGGCCGCTGCGGCGTTTCGTTGAAAAGTTTGTAGTTGGCTGCGAAATTGACGTCGCCGATGCCGGTGCCGTCGGTGCTCTCCTCGCCGATGGCGGCGGCCGAACCGCCGGCCCCGCCTTTCTGGTAGGTCGTGCGGCGGGCCAGATAGGGCACGTCGAGGTTGAGCGTGAGCCGCGGGCTTGCGCCGTAACGGGCTACGAAGTCGTAGGTCATCGAATCGGAGGCCACGCGGTCGATCGAGATGTTGCCCAGGAAGATAGCGTCCAGCGCCAGGAAGCCATTGAGTGTGAGCTCCTTGCGGTCGTAGCGGCTGTAGGTCAGTCCGTTTTCGATGGTGAGCTTGCGGTTGAACGTGGCGTTCTGCTGCTGCAATGCATCCTCCAGGCTGCGGCTTTGCGCGTTGTTGCGGGCGGCCTGGGTGGCCTCCGCTCGGGTGCCGGCCTGCGCGCTGGACGCTTCGTGCGGGGGCGCATTCGTGGCGGCGACTTCCGTCGATGCGGAGGGCGCGGGCAACGCGGTGTTGGCCGTCTGCCCGGTCAGCCGCGCCTGCATGGCCTGCACCTGCACGTCCAGCTCGCGCAGCTTGCGCACCTCTTCCGCATAGCTGGCTTTGAGCGCCTGCAGGTTGCGCTGCAGGGCGCGCACCTTAGCCGCATCCTCCTTGTCGGCAGCGGCTTCGCCGCCGTTCTCCTGGGGTGTGGCTGCGTGGCCGGGGAGGCTGACCAGCAAGCCACAGGCGATGGCGGCGGCCAGGAAGTTTCTGTGCATGACGATATCCCCTGTATGGCGGTATGGCGAGATTGCGCCGGGCGGTGGCGCCGTCTCAGAGGCCGAAGCCACGGGTGGACTGGATCGAACGCGCAACATCCAGCGCCAATTGGGTATTGGCGGCGATGGTCTGGCGGATCAGGGTGATTTCTATCTGGTTGCTGACGAACTGGTTGTCGGCGGCCAGCGTGACGGTCTGCCCGAGGCTGCCGTTGCGGATCCACTGCTGCACGGCACCCTGGCCGGCGATTGAGAGCATCACCTGTGCCGCGTTGCCGGAGTAGTTGGCGTCGACGGTGGCATTGCCGCTTTGCGCGGTCGCGCTGGTCGTCTGGCCGGGGCCGCCAGGGGCGTAGGCGGCGGGTGCGCTGCCGCCGTCCTGTACGGTGAGTCGTGTGACATTGCTTGCGTAGTTGCCGTCGCCGGCCACCTGCACGCTTTGCACCATGCCCGACACGTTGGCCAGGCCCGAGCTGTCCACGTTGCGCGCGGGGCCGGCCGTGTCCTGGCCCGCCGGCGGCTGCGCACCCTGGACGATGCTCACCGTCGGAATGAAGCTGACCGTGGGCGTGTTTGCGTTGCGCGTGAAATCCATCGCGATGTTCATCGCGCCCTGCAGGGTGCGCCCGGTGTTGTCCTGCCAGGTCGAGATCATCTGTATGCCGAACCAGGCCACCGTATTGCTACCCAAGGTGTAGCGGCCACGCATGGAGGCGAGCTCGGCATCCCCGATGGATTCGATGCCTTGGACGTGCCGCTCGACGGTGGCACTGGCGCTGGCCTGCGCCGCGGCGCCCCAGTGACCCAGGGCCAAGGCGATACCGGACAGCAGGATGAGTCGTGTGTTCATGGCCTTGATCCTCAGAGGAGGTCGGCTTGGGTGAAGCCGAAATCGAGCAACTCGGCATCGGTGATCGGGTTCTGGCGCGCAAACAGTCTGCGGGCGCTGGGCCTGTCGTCTGGCTGAAGCAGCACGGTGTTGCGGTCGAAGTCGCTGCCGATCAACACGAAAAGGGCACGCGAAGGCCAGCTCTGCATGAAGCTGGCGAGCGGGACGCTGCGGTTTCCGAGCATCGGGTCGGCCAGTTCCACCTCGTTGTCGCGCACTTGCTTCAGCACGACGAAGTGGCGGAAGCCGTTGACGTTCATCAGCACCAAGGCGGGGACGCGAAGCGTGCGCAGGCGGTCTTCGGTGACCCGGTAGCCGCGGCCACGCATGCCCAGCAGTTCGACGTAGTGCTTGATGTCCAGCAGCGAGAATCCGCGTTGTTGCACCAGCGTGGGATCGGACACGCTCAGCATGCCCTCGATGACCGTTTTCTCGTCCACGTTCAGGTGATAGGCGTAGCGCAGGATGGTCGCCAGCGCGGCTGCGCCGCAGCTGTAATCGGTGTGCTGGCGAACCATGTTGCGGAAGCGGCCCTCGCGCATGCTGGTGACATGCGTGGTGTAGACGGCGCCATCGGGCAGCACGCCGGCGAAGCGCACGTCGCCGGCGCGCGCCGCAGCGGTGCTCAACCCTGCCAGGCAGATCAGGCTGAATGTCGAAATGACGCGTCGCATCTCCATGCTCCGTGGCGAAGGAAGGCCCCCGACCCGCAGGGGGTCGGGTCGGGGGCTTCCAATGGGCCCGGCAACGGGGGGACGTGGCCGGGTTACCGCCCTCGTGGCCGCCTTGCGGCGGCTTATTGGTTTACGGCTTTTCGCTGCCGCCACCGCCGCCGGCGCCACCCGTGCTGGGCTGTGCCACGGCCAGTGCCAGGCTGTTGGCCTGCAGGTTGCCGGTACCCGACGCGACGTTCACGCCGATGTTGCCCGATGCGTTCTGGAACGCGTTGCCGGACAGGGTGGCCGAGTTGCTCGCGTTCACCATCACCCATTGCGAGGTGGTCACGCTGCCGCTGAGGCTGGCGTAGAGGTTGCTGGCGGACATTTCGACGAAGCCCAGGCCGCCCTGCTCGGTGCCGCGCGTCTGGCCTTGCTCACTCGTGGTGCCGGAGCTGTAGGTATCGAAGCCGAGACCGCCGACGCCGGGCTTGTTCGGGTTCTGCACCGCGCCCTGGGTCTGGTTGTCGAAGTCGACGTGGCCGGTCGAGAACCCGCCCGGATGCGACGAACCGCTCCAGGTATCCGGATACAGGTTGCTGGACTGATAGGCATTGCCGCTCTCGGCGACCATGCCGCTGCCCGAGTAGCTGCCCTGGGTCTGGCCGTAGTAGCCACCCTGGCCATAGCCGATCGAATAGCCCTGCACCGGGCCGCTCAGCGACACCTGCGTCGTGTTGAAGTACTGCTGCGCATAACCGGCATTGCTGACGTTGTTGTGCGACGACGCCTGGTTGGAGCTGATGCTGGACTGGGCGAAATCGGTAGTGGCGACCGAGGCGGCGAGCGCGTTCTTCTGCTCGTTGTTGTTGCCCGAGGTGACGTTCACGCCGATGTTGCCGGAGGCATTCTGAAAGGCGTTACCGCTGATGCCGGCGGTGTTGTTGACGCCGGAATTCATCGTCTCGTTGCCCATGCCGGTCTGGTTCACGAACACTTCGCCGTCGGCCATGCCGAAGGCGAAGCTGGCATCGGTGGCGGATAATGCCGCGGCATTGTCCTGCGCATTGTTGTCGCCCGCCGCGGTATTCATGCCGATGTTGCCACTGGCATTGTTGCCGACGTTGTCGCCGATCGAGTTGTTGTTGTTGAGCGCGGTATTGCTGCCGGCGTTGGAGGTCACGGACTGCTGGTTGTCGACCACCGCGATGGCGGCCGAGTCGGTATTGATGTTGCCCGTGACCGTCGGGTCGCCGGAGATGCGTACGTCGCTGCTCAGGCGGATCCGCTTGCTGATGTCGACCTTCTGGCTGTGCTGGTTGCCGTTGCCGTTGCCGTTATGCGGGCCGCCGTGCTCGTCCTGCGCGTAGGCCAGAGACGTGCCGAACAGCGCAGTTACGGCCAGTGCGGTCAGGGTTTTCTTCATGTAGGTTTTCATGGTGTCCTCGCTCCGTTGTTGACCTCAGCGGGAGTTGGCCGGTGCCGTGAGCAGCAGTTGGTTGCCCGTGGCGTTGCCGGACCCCGCGACCTGGTTGAGTTGCAGTACTCCGTCGAATCCCTTCATGGCGGTTGCTTCCACTGCGACGTTGCGCGTGCCATTGCCGAGCCCGTGCTGTCCGGTCGAAGGCTGCCCCCTTGCCGACGTCGAGACGGTGACGGATAGGGCGCCGTCGCTCGTCTCGCGTATGCCCTGTTGCGCCAGCGCGGCGGCGACCGCATTGAGTTCGGCATTGCCGCTGCCGCTGGCCTGATTGATCGAGACGAGACCGCGCCCGTTGGCGAATGCCGTTCCGCCGATGGTGGCGGTGGCATGTTCCGGCCCGTTGGCACGGTCGTCGGTATGTGTCTGGTTCGAACTGATGCTCGCCCGCGCATTGCCGCCGGCGGCGAACGCACGCAGGTTGGCCTGCTGGTTCAAGTCGCCGGCAGACAGGTTGATGGCCGCGCTGCCACTGAGGCCGCCGAAGGTGTGCCCATCGATGCGGCTGCTGTCCAGGTAGCCGAGCATCGCCTGATAGCCGGTCATGCCCTTGGCGGTTTGCGTATCGTCACTCGCCCGGACGGGTGGGGCGATGATGGGTAGCGACAACAGCGCGAGCAGTCCGACGCAGAGGGAAGTGCGGTTCATGTTCGACGCTTCAGTGACCGCTGCCGGCCGTGGCGGAGAGCGCCGAGAGCGGCAACTGCGACAGCGCGCCGTTCACCTGATTGCCGATGCCGCGCGTGGCACTGCCCACCGCACCCATCGGCCCGTTCACCACATTGCTCACACCGTTGCCGCTCACGTTCCCGCCGCCGCGGGCATTGCCATCCATGCCGCTGCCGAGTGCGCTGTTGATTGCGCGGTTCACGGTGCCGGTGCTGTTGGTCTGACCGGATGAAGGCGTCGCGCCCAAGCCGGCAAAATCGGCATCGGACATTTCGCTGCCGCCCAAGCCGAGTGCGTTGTCGATTTGCCCGCGAGGCGATGGATTGACCAGCAAGGCCATCCCAGGCGAAACGGGAGAACGGTTGGCCGGACGTGTCGCGACATTGCGCAGAAGGACGATCTCGCCCGGCTTGGCCGCTACGCCCTGGCGCGCGCCGGAAACGTCCTGGGCTGACGCCACCGCGGGCAGGCACGCCGCAGCCAGCAACATCGGCAGGATCGAATAGGCGCGGATGTTCGTGGTCGAGTGGTGGTACCGATGGCGTTCCATGGAGCGCCCCTCCTCTGGCTGCATGCCGCTTGGGTCAAGGAGGACTGAGCAACGGATGTGCCATGGAAGATTTGTTTTTACAAAACAAATGGATGTCGGAATTTTCGTGCCTGGTGGCCACCGGTTCCCCGTATCGCGTGCGTTACACTGTGCAGATGCCGGCCGCGACGGGTTGCCCGCCAAGGCGCGCGCAATCGCAATTTATTGCGCGTGTAACACGTTCGATACACCGGGTCATCGCGGTAGCGATCGGTCCTGTATCGAGCGCAGGTTTCGATCGCGGTGGCCCGGATTTCCCGCTTCGCGTATGCGATTTCAACGATGCCGCGGCGTTGCGGCGTCAGGAGCCTGCCATGCCCCCTCAGGATTCATCGACATCACCGCTGATCGCGCTGGGCAAGCGCTATTGGCTACCGGTGTACAAGCCTCGCGACGTGGTGCTGGATCACGGCAGTGGTGCGCGCGTGTGGGACACGGAAGGGCGCGATTTCATCGACTTCGGCGCAGGTATCGCGGTGAACGCGCTGGGCCATGGCGACCCGGACCTGCTATCCGCGCTCACCGCGCAGGCCGGCAAGCTGTGGCACGCCAGCAACGTGTTCTGGACCGAGCCGCCGTTGCGTCTCGCGGAGGAATTGGTGCAAGCCAGTGGTTTCGCCGAGCGGGTGTTCCTGTGCAACTCCGGCGCGGAGGCCAACGAGGCGGCGATCAAGCTGGTGCGCAAATGGGCGGCCGCGCAGGGGCGCGATCCTTCGCGGCGCAGCATCGTCACCTTCCGGGGTTCGTTCCATGGCCGTACCCTGGCCACCGTCACTGCGACCGCACAGCCGAAGTACCAGGAGGGCTACGAGCCGCTGCCGGGTGGGTTCCGTTACCTCGATTTCAACGATGCCGACGCGCTGGCTGCGGCGTTCGCCGAGGGCGATGTCGCCGCTGTGATGCTCGAACCGGTGCAGGGCGAGGGTGGTGTGCTGCCGGCCGCGCCGGGATTCCTGAAGCGCGTGCGCGAACTGTGCGACGCGCACGGCGCGCTCCTGGTGCTGGACGAGATCCAGTGCGGCATGGGTCGCACCGGCACGCTGTTCGCTCACGTCCAAGACGGCGTGCGGCCGGATATCGTCACCCTGGCCAAGGCCTTGGGCTGCGGCTTCCCGATTGGCGCCATGCTCGCTGGGCCCAAAGTGGCCGAAACGATGCAGTTCGGCGCCCACGGCACCACCTTCGGCGGTAACCCGATGGCCGCCGCGGTGGCGCGCGTGGCATTGCGCAAGCTCGCTTCGCCTGCGGTTCTCGACAACGTCGCACGCCAGTCGGACGCGTTGCGCAGCACGTTGCTCGCGCTGGGCGGGGAGCTGGGAGTATTCGACGAGGTGCGCGGCCGCGGCCTGATGCTGGGCGCGGTGCTGGCCGAGCGTTA
Organism: Rhodanobacter sp.; assembly: GCA_027450005.1. Taxonomy (GTDB): domain Bacteria; phylum Pseudomonadota; class Gammaproteobacteria; order Xanthomonadales; family Rhodanobacteraceae; genus Rhodanobacter_A. The sequence continues at coordinate 12,244 of DAIDKO010000069.1, forward strand.
CCGCGGCAAGGCCGGGGAGATCCTCGACCTGGCGGCTGCGCATGGCCTGCTGCTGCTGCAGGCGGGTCCGGACGTGCTGCGCTTCGTGCCGCCGTTGATCATCGGCGACGCGGACCTGGCCGAAGGCCTGGCGCGGCTGCGCGCCGCGCTGCAGGACTTCGTGGGCCGCTGAGGTTGCTTCAGCCCGCCGCGCGCAGCGCGCTGCGGGCGGCCTCCAGCGTGTCGGCGATGTCCTGGTCGCTGTGCGCGTTGGAGAGAAATCCCGCCTCGAAGGCGCTGGGTGCGAGATACACGCCGCGATCCAGCATGCCGTGGAAGAAGCGGTTGAACAGTGCCGTGTCCGCGGCGGTGGCCTGCGCATAGCTGGTCACCTTCTGCACCGTGAAAAACAGGCCGAACATGCCGCCGACACGGTTGGTGCTGAACGGCACGCCGGCGCCATCGGCCACCGACTGCAGGCCGTCGCAGAGCAGGCGCGTGCGTGCGGCGAGCGTGTCGTAAAAGCCGGGTGCCTGGATCAGCTGCAGCATCGCCAGCCCCGCCGCCATCGCCACCGGATTGCCGCTGAGCGTGCCGGCCTGGTAGACCGGGCCGGCCGGAGCCACCTGCTCCATCAGCTCGCGCCGGCCGCCGTAGGCGCCTACCGGCATGCCGCCGCCGATGATTTTGCCAAAGGTGGTGAGGTCGGGCGTCACGCCGTACAGCGCCTGCGCACCGCCCAGCGACACGCGGAAGCCGGTCATCACTTCGTCGAAGATCAACAGCGCGCCGTGCTGCGTGCACAGTTCGCGCAGGCCCGGCAGGTAGCCGTCCACCGGCGGGATGCAATTCATGTTGCCGGCGACCGGTTCGATGATCAGGCCGGCGATTTCCTCGCCCTGTTCGGCAAACAGGGCCTTGGCGGCACCCAGGTCGTTGTAGGGCAGGGTCAGCGTGAGGTCGGCGCTCGCTTTGGGCACGCCGGGCGAGGTGGGTACGCCAAAAGTAAGCGCGCCGGAGCCGGCCTTGACCAGGAAGCTGTCGCCGTGGCCGTGGTAGCAGCCCTCGAACTTCACGATCTTCGCGCGCCCGGTGGCGCCGCGGGCCAGACGAATCGCCGACATGGTTGCCTCGGTACCTGAGTTCACCATGCGCACCATTTCTACCGACGGCACCAGCTGCGCGATGGTTTCGGCCATCGTCACCTCGGCGGCGCAGGGCGTGCCGAAAGAAAGGCCGTCCTTCACCGCTCGCTCCACCGCTTCGCGCACCGCGGGGTGGTTGTGGCCCACGATCATCGGGCCCCACGAGCCCACGTAGTCGACGTAGCGCCTGCCTTCCACGTCCCACAGATACGCGCCATCGGCACGCGCGGTGAAGAACGGTTCGCCGCCCACTGACCTGAAGGCCCGCACCGGCGAGTTCACGCCGCCGGGCATCCGCTGGCGGGCGCGCTGGAACAGTTCGTGGTTCGTACTCATCAGGTCGTTTCTCGGTCAATCGGAGGGATAGAGACGGGCGAAGCGTTGTGCGGCGGCGCACACGGCTGAGGCGCCGAACACCGCGGAGATCACGGCGAGGAAGTCCGCACCGGCCTCGACCAAGCCGGGCGCATTGTCCGGGGTGATGCCGCCGATCGCTACCCGCGGTACGCCAAGCGCGGCGCTCTGTCGCAGGAGGCCGGGCGACGCGCGCACTGCGTACGGCTTGGTAGGCGAGGGGAAGAAAGCTCCGAAAGCGACATAGTCGGCACCGGCGGCGACGGCGGCACGGGCCAGCTCAATCGAGTCGTAGCACGACACGCCGATGATCGAGTCGCCGCCGAGCTCAGCACGCGCAGCAGCGATATCGCCATCGTCGCGGCCCAGATGCACGCCGGCGGCGCCCACTGTGGAGGCAAGCGCGACGTCATCGTTGATGATCAGCGGCACGGCATGCGTGTCGCACAACCGCCTGAGTGCAACGGCCTCGGCATGGCGTTGCGCGGCGTTGGTGGTCTTGTCGCGGTATTGCACGATCTGCGCGCCACCGCTAAGCGCCTGTGCGACGGCATCCAGCAGGTCGGCGCGCGGGCCGTCGGTGATCGCGTAAAGCCCGCAGGCGGGTAATCGGGGATGGGGCATGGTGCGCAGCTTCCGCAACGGCAGACGAGTTGCGAGAATGCACCATTAGCCCTCGAACAAAGAAGCCCGACGATGAGCGACAGTGCAAGCCAGGTTCCCGGTCAGCGCAAGTGGATGTGCGTGGTCTGCGGTTACATCTATGACGAAGCGCTTGGCGTGCCGGAAGAAGGCATCGAACCCGGCACCCGCTGGGAAGACGTGCCTGACACCTGGACCTGCCCGGACTGCGGCGCGACCAAGAGCGACTTCGAGATGATCGAAATCGACTGATCGCCGACGCCGGTCAGCAGGCGGCCCGATTTCGTCATCTCCCCGCCTGCGAACGGGCCTGCCGGTCCGCTGAAATGCTTTCCAGCGCAGGCCCCGCGCATTGTCGGAAGCATCACCATGCAGCAGTTCATTCCGTTTGAAGACGAATGGGACATGCTCGATGCGGTTTGCGTGGAGGCATTGACCCCCTACCGCGTCGGCCTGGTCGTGGCTCACTCCACCGACCCTATCTCGCCCTCGATCCCTAGCGTGTCGCCAGCGCGCACGCCGATCCGTTTGGCCGTGCCCGCCGACAATTCCAGTACATAACGCGCCGGACCCGTGCTGGGGTAGATCGGGCAGGGATCGGCTCTGCATGGCGGCACATCCAGCTGTGCAGACACCATCCTGCGTCCGGCATCGAAGTACAGGATGTCGAGCGGGATCAGCGTGTTTTTCATCCAGAACCCGCGTGGTGCCGTGTCGGGAAACACGAACAACATGCCGTGGTCCGCTGCCAGCGTCGTGCGCATCATCAGCCCGTGTTCGCGGGAGGCTTCATCAGTGGCCAGTTCCGTTGTGAAGCGGTGGCCACGCAGTGTCACGGTGACCGGGCCTGCTTCCCGCGATGCAACGCAGGCCTGGCAGCACAGCGCGAGCAGCAACGCCACAGTCTGTAGCTTCAGCATACGGTGTGCCCTTGTGTGAACGTGGCGGGCAGGGAGTGTATGTCCGCGCGTGGCCGTGGCGCCCAAAATATTTGCAAACCGCCTCTTCACAGTCGCGTTTTGCAGCGCTATGATTCTCGCCCCTTCGACGAGCGTCCTTGCTTCGAGGGGCTCGCATGGCGCCCTTCGCTGAAAACCAAGCTCGACGAAAGGTGTTGACGGACTGAAAAGACGATGTATAGTAGTCGGCTCACCGGGACGAAATGTCCCATAGCGGAAGGTTCCGCGGTGGCAAGATCTTTGACAGTGTGCACAGGTGAAT
>DAIDKO010000070.1 GCA_027450005.1 Rhodanobacter sp.
ATCCGTAGGGTCACGGCGGTATCGGCATGGGATATCCTAAACTTTGCTCTGCGCAAGGTGCCAGAGGCGCGGGAGCTCGCGCTCGAGGCGCAAGGGCTCGGCATGGAAAAGCTGCGCCTGATGCTGTTCCACGAAGCCTACTGCCTGTTGGCTGGCCACACAGCTTATGCGGAATCTAAGGCTGGCCGAGGTAGGTGCCGCATAACTGTGCGAACCTGGGCAACACCGCCGCGGCCTTGATACCGCTGTTGTTGACGGAGCAGATCGACAGCCTGTGTCCCGGGGAGCTCGTGCTAGCCATCGCCTTCGGCATGGTCCTGTCCAAGAGGCGTGCTGCGGCTGGAGCGGGTCGCTGATGCCAGCTAGAGATGATCGGCCCCAGCCATGGCATATGCCGATAGCCAGCCGGGACCCGGGATGGCTCAGTCCGGCAGCCAGGCCTCGCGCCATGCGGCCAGATTGCTGCCGGTAAGCATCCAGTCGCGATGGACGGCGTCTCGCAGGGCGTCACCCAACTTCGCAGTGGCATCGAGGTCACTGGTGTGCATTCGGATCGCGTCTACCCACTCCTTGTAGCGGTTGTGGCGGACTCGGGTCACCGGCAGGTCGCCGCGGTAGCAGGCGATGTCGCTGCAGATCACCGGAAAGCCGCAGGCGCCGTATTCGAGCAGGCGCAGGTTGCTCTTGCAAGCGTTGAACAGATTGTCTTCCAGTGGCGCCAGCGCGAGGTCAAGGTTTAGCGCCGCGAGGGCCGCCGGGTACTCGCCGATTGGTACGCCGTGGTGGAACTCGTGTACGTAAGGCCGGAGTTTTTCCGGGCACATGCCAAAGAACACCCATTCCACCTCGTTGGCCAAGTCCCGCACCACGTCAACGATCAGTTCGAGGTCGCCGCGATGGCTGCTACCGCCACCCCATCCGACGCGCGCTTTGGCGCTCTTGCGACGCTCGCCGCGCAAGCCTCCCCACCAGTCCACGGGTAGCCGGTTGGGTACTACCCGTATGTCGTCATGCAGGTCAGCAAATGCCTCCGCCAGTGGCTCGGTGGACACCACGAAGCGGTCGGTGAGCGCCACCGCCTTGCGCAGCGACTTCAGGAGGTCCTTGGGTACGTCGCCACGGTGCGTGCTCTTCAGTGGCACGTTGGGTATGTAGTCGTCCAACTCGTAGACCTTGAAAGCCCGACTGAACTCCCTGTAGCCGCGCATCGCTTCGATCTGTCCGCCAGTGTACTGGCGCTGCAAGACGAGGCTGGTTGGCGAGAAGCGCTCCAGCACGACCGGCGTCAGGTGGGCGGGAGCGATCATGCCTTCGGCCAGTCCCTCGCGTTCCATAGAGAGGTAGGGCTGCATCACCCGGTAGTGGCCGCAACCGGTCAAATCGGCGGGGGTGCAGAACAGCCGCGGCAGCGCGGGTTGCGAGAGCGGCTGCCAGGCGCCGGCACGGACCGGGTCGAGATCGAAGCCCGGCGGTGCCAGGCTTAGGTTGCGGTTGTAGGCGGGATCGCGTGCGAGCAGCGGCAGCCACTTTCGGTACATCGCCGCCTGTTCGGCCTTGAAGCGAGCCGTATAGGCCGATCGCGCAGTCTTTTCCACGATCCTTTGGACGACGTTGCTCTCGTGCATCAGCCTTGCGTGAGGGGTCCACACGGTGAGATAACCAGCCTGCCGCACCCTCAGGCAGAAGTCGACGTCGTTGTACGAAACAGTGAAATTCCGTTCGTCCAGTCCCCCCAATGCGTCGTAGACAGACTTCCGTACCATCATACAGGCGGCGGAGACCGCGGTGTAGTTCTGGTCCACCTGCAGGCGATGCATGTAACCGGGCGCGTCCATTGCCTCGCCCACGTACGGATGATCGGCCGGCCCGTTCATGCCCAGCAAGACACCGGCATGCTGGACACGTCCGTCCGGAAAATGCAGCTTGGCGCCGACGATCCCCACTTCGGGGCGTTGCGCATGGTTGAGTAGCGCCTCGATCCAGTCTGGGTGGAGTACCGCCGTATCGTTATTGAGCAGGATCAGGTACTCGCCGCGGGCCTGCGCGGCGGCAAAATTGTTGATGGCGGCGTAGTTGAACGGGTGGGGCCAGCGCAGCACGCGCAATTGGGGGTTGTTCAGGCGCTCAATGCCATCCAGATAAGCGCAGGTCGCCGGATCACGGCTGTCATTGTCCACGATCAGCACTTCGTAATTCCGATAGTTGGTCTTGGCGAGCAGGCTATCGATCAGTCCATTAAGCATCGGCAGCTGGTCGCGCGTGGGGATGATGATGGATACCGGTGGCTGCCGATGGTGCAGATAGACGATGCGGTGTGAGCCGGCCAGTACCCCCGGATGGATTTCGTACGTGACGCCCAGGCGCTCGAGGTGGCTGGCCACTGCGTGGCGGCCCAGCGAGGCGGTATCGGGGGCAGCAAGCCAGGCGCCGAATGGCACCGAAGCATGCAGGATGGGTTCGGCCACGTGGCCGATTGTGTTCAGACCATACTGTTCGATGCACCGGAACACATGCGCATAGGCGGCCATCACCCCGGCTTGCGGCTGCAGCCCGCCGACGGCGAGCAACTGATGTCGTCGCATCGCCAGCATGCGCCCCATGTAGGGGTAGCTGCGCAGTAGGTCGAGGTTGACGTCCGGCTTGAAGATGGGGTCGACGGGGCCTTCGGGAAGCCAGCTGTCCTCGTCGGCGTAGCAACAGCTCAGATCCGGGTTAGCGGCGGACTGGTCAGCCAGCAGCAGTAGGGCGTCGTCCGCCAGCACGTCGCCTGCTTCGAGCGGAAGAATCCATTCGGCCGGGCTTGCGGCGGCGATGTCGTTGCAGGTTTCGGCCCAGCCGGCACCCAACGGATATACGCGGATGTTATCTGTCAGGGCGATGCCGGGTTCGCCAAGCACGGTAATCACCTGCGCCGGCAACGACTGGCTTGCCAGCGACTGCAGCGTGCGCTCCAACTGTTCGGCATCGCCGGTGCCGGTCACCAGTACGTGGAAGCTGCACGAGGCGCCGATGCGCGCGCGCGCGGCTGCGACGCGGGCGACGGGGAGTCGCTGCGATCCCAGCCAGCGACGGTAGCGCTCCCCGGGCGTGACCGCCATCGACGCGATGTCGCCGCCGTTTTCCGTGCGCCAAGCCATCACGCGGTTGTCGGACAGCTTGTCGAGCAGGGTATCCAGTAACTCCAAGCGTTGTGCCGCGATATCCGGATCGATTTCGATGCGCCGAAACTTGGCGGCGCGCGCGTAGAGTGCGTCCACCTGCCCCTGGAACTGCGCTTCACCGTGCAGCAGACGCACGATTCGATCGAACAGTTCGCTGCGTTCGGCGCGCAGCGACGGCGAGTCGAGCAGCTCGCGCAGGGCCTGGCGGAACGCCTCGACGTCGTGCCAGACGTGCAGCGGCATCGGCAGCGTGCTGATGTTGATGGTGAAGCCGCTGTCGCTCCAGTCTTGCGGGCAGTACTTCAGAACGGGTTTGCCGGCTGCGACGGCCTCGAGGACCGCCGAACCCGAAGCGAAGGGGAACGCGTCCAGGTAGACGTCGCAGGCAAGGTAGGCCGCTTGCAACACGTCCCGCTGTTCGATGACGCCAGCCAGATGGACGCGGCCCGGAAAGTCAGTCGAAAGGCTGGTACCCGACGGGTCGACGCTGGGGCCGACCAGCAGCAGGTGGAGATCGGTGCGCTCTTCCAGCACCGGTGCCAGCAACGCGGCCAGCGACTGGCCGTCGATCGGCGCGTACTTGTAGGCTGCCCCGCAGGACATCAGTAGCGGGGCGTCCGCCGGTATGCCGTACTTCGCGCGGATGTCGATGTCCGCCGCCGGGGCCGGGGTGTCGAAGTCGACTGGCGTGCGCAGCCAGCTGATCTGGGCTGGCGAGATGCCGCGACGTCCCGACGCGATGCGCATGCCGTCGCCGTGCAGGCCGGCCACCAGGTTGGCGACGCTGGCGCCGATCCAGAACACGTGGTTGGCATGGTCCTCCAGCACGACGGGCGGCGGCTCGTCCATGCCGGCCAGTGCGACCACCGGCAGTGGATCGTTGGGATGGATGTGCAGCACCACCAGGTCGGCACTGGCCAGCTGCTGGCGCAGCGCGATCACGCGCTCTACGTCGTTGTCCTGCTGAATCACCACCAGCGCGGTCTGCCTCTGCTCGACCATGGCGCCGACCGCTGGAGGTATGCGCATGTTGCCCTGGCTGGTGAGTACCAGCGTGTGCGAGGAGTGTTTGTCGAGCGCGATCCATTGGCAGGCCAGCTTGGTGTGGCCCCCCATGCCGTAGGCCTGCGACATCACCGTCGCCACCCGGCGTGGCTTGCCTTTGGGGCGCAGATTCGATGTTCCCGAGGGGATGGCCTGGCCGATGCGCGCCAGCAAGGCCTCGAGCCGGGGCGACGCGAAGATGCCGCAACTGCGGTGCCAAGCCAGCGTGGCGGCCTGGCGGGTGATGCCGATGGCGCCGTTGATGTCATCGGCAGCCAGTGCCTTGTCCGCGGCATCGAGTAGTTGCTGGAATTCGGTGTGGTTTTGCGCTATCCGGTCTTCGATCATCACCATTATCAGGGGTTCCTTTGCGCGCGAAAGGCAGGGCGGGCCATCCCCATGCCGTCGGATTTCCGTCATGCGGGGAATGTCCCATTCCGGGCAGCAAGCATGGTGCCAATCCACCAGATTCGCCGGCAGGGCATGAGTAAAACTCCAGGTTGTCCTGCGCCAGACTCCGTGCCTGGAGATGGATCGTACGCGATGACGCCCAAGCAGACGCGTCCGTCGATGCAACAGGATGCCGGGTACACGGTGCGCACCCGCGCGCACTGACCTACGGCCGGAAAGGCTGGATCGCCGCGAGGTGCAGCGTGGCGAAAGCGATGGTGAGCCGCGCTTTATCACCAAACAACCGGAATGTGCCGGCCCATCGATCCCCGTGGCGGTGGAATCCGTGTTCCAGGCGTTCGAGCGGCAGTTTGGCGAGGCGATGGTGCGCAAAAGGGGTTGGTGAGGAGCGACGCGGAGGCGACCGAGCTGTTCGCGCCGTTGAATCGGCGGATGGCGGGTAGGACATTGTTGCCCGCGACGCAGGACCACGTTGCCCACGCGGTTCAATGGCGGCACGGAAAGCCCGTCGGGGATCGATCGAGGAGTGCTTTTTGCCCTCGTCGGGCTCAATCAAGCGAAAAGCCGCCGAGTGGCGATTGTCCAGGACTCCCCGGCACGACGATCCCCTGCGCACGATCCGTGCCAATCGAAAAACCGCCTCAAGAAGCTCATGGCGGGGCCGAAACGCCACCTGAGGCGGTTGTCACTCCGGTCTGGAGCACCGCCGGAGAGCGTATCCGACAGCTTCAAGACCGATATCCGCAGGAGAGAACCCATGGCACTGGTCATCAACACCAATATTTCTTCGCTGCAGGCGCAGAACAACCTGACGAAGTCGCAGAGCGCGCTGGCCCAGGCCACGGAGCGCCTGTCTTCGGGCCTGCAGATCAACAGCGCGGCGGACAACGCGGCGGGTTTTGCGATCTCGCAGCGCTACACCACCCAGATCGGCGGCCTGGGCCAGGCGAGCCAGAACGCCTCGGACGCCATCAACCTGGCGCAGACGGCG
>DAIDKO010000071.1 GCA_027450005.1 Rhodanobacter sp.
CAATGAGACTTTCGACGAGAGCCCAACGGTGCAAACCCTCGTGGAACCCCATGAACCGGATCAGCCCCAGGCAGAATTCGACCTGGATGCAGCCGTAGCAGCCCCTGCCCCGGTGTTTGCCCCTGTCGAGACGACCACTGCGCCAGCAGCCGTTGCCATTCCTGATGTGCCCGCAGCTGCACCCGTTTCGATGCCAGTGACACAGCAACCCATCACGGCACCCGCCACTTCCCTTGCAACGGTCACTCTGGAAGTCCCCGCGGAGAGCGGATTGATGGAGCGTGTTCACACCCTTCAGGATGCGCGAGCGGGCGTCTTCGCCGAAACGTACTTCTTTAGCGGCCATAAAATTTTTCCTTGAAAAATTTTGAAATTAGGTAAAGGGAGGTAGGCAGCAGGGACCCGAGCCCTATGGGAGGCGCGCTTTGGCGCGCTTCAGCCCATCGCCCGGGCGGGGGGCTCAGCCCTCGATCACCGCCACGATGTCGTCTTCCTTCAGGAAGACCAGCTCTTCGCCGTCGATCTTGATTTCCTGGCCGGCGTACTTGCCGAACAGCACCACGTCGCCTTCCTTCAGCGACATCGGGCGGACATTGCCGTCTTCCAGGATGCGGCCGGTACCGGCGGCGATCACCTTGCCGCGGGTGGGCTTCTCGGTGGCGCTGTCGGGGATGACGATGCCGCCGGCGGAGACGCGCTCCTCTTCCAGGCGCTTGACGATGACACGGTCGTGCAGCGGACGCAGTTTGCTCATGGGTGGCTCCCAAGCTTGGGTGATGGAAAAGGTTGAGTACTGACAGGCCGACCCGCGGGTCGCTGTTAGCACTCGTCAATGATGAGTGCCAATTCTGGCGATTCAAGCCCCCCACCGCAAGTGATGGCGAGCCCGGCCCGACGGGTTCCAGCCCTGGCGCGGCGAATGGGGTGGGCGCGCGCAGGTTTCAAGAGGCCTCTGCTACCTTGGATAGCCCGATCCGTATACCGCCGCCATGTCCGACCCCGCCGTGCTGCTTTGCCTGTGCACCTGCCCCGATGCCGCCAGCGCGCAGAGGCTGGCGGAGACGCTGGTGGGTGAGCGGCTGGCCGCCTGCGTCAACCGCCTGCCGGGCGTGCTCTCCACCTATCGCTGGGAGGGACAGGTGCACACCGATGGCGAGGAGTTGCTGCTGATCAAGACCACGGACGCACGCTTTGAGGCGCTCAAGGCAAGGCTGCTGGAACTGCACGCTTACGACTTGCCCGAGCTGGTCGCGCTGCCGGTGGAACTCGGCCACGCCGCCTACCTGCAGTGGGTGCGCAGCATGACGCAACACTGCTAACAGCTTTTGTCAGTGGCACTGCGGCAAACTGCGCCGCCCACCCCCTGTCGCCCGACCAAGATGAAGAAGATCGACTACGCCGTGCTGTTGTCGCTGGGGGCCCTGTGGGGCGGATCGTTCCTGTTCATGCGGATGGGTGCCGGCACCTTCGGCGCGTTGCCGCTGGCCGGCCTGCGCGCGATCGGCGCGGCGTTGTGCTTCCTGCCGCTGCTGGCTTCGCGCCGGCGCCTGGCCGAATGGCGCGCGCACTGGCGGCCGATCGCGGTGGTCGGGCTGACCAACTCGGCGCTACCTTTCCTGCTGTTCACCTTCGCCACGCGCAGCCTGCCGGCCGGGCTGGCCTCGATCATCGACGGCATGACGCCGATGTTCGCCGCCCTAATCGGCTGGCTCTGGCTGGGCCAGCGGCTGGATGCCTGGCGCGGCGCCGGCCTAGCGCTCGGTTTCGCCGGCGTGCTGTGGCTGGCCGAGGGCAGCCTCGCGCTGGGGCCGGGCGCTGGCCTGGCGCTGCTCGCTGGCGTGGCCGCCACCGCGCTATACGGCTACGCGGTGCATTACACGCACCTGCGCCTGGCCGGCGTGACGCCGCTGGTAGTCACCGTGGGCAGCCACATGGTGGCGGCGCTGCTGCTGTTGCCGCCGACCCTGCTTTTCTGGCCGGCCCGGACACCGCCGATGCAAGCTTGGCTGGCCGCGGCCGGGCTGGCCGTGCTGTGCACGGCGCTGGCCTACGTGCTCTTCTTCTGGGTGCTGGCACGGGTCGGCGCAGCGCGGATCATGGTGATCCCCTACCTGATCCCCGCGTTTGGCGTGCTGTGGGGCGCCCTGTTGCTCGGCGAACAGGTGAGCACCCGCATGCTCGGCGGCTGCGCGGTGATCCTGCTGGGCACCGCGCTCACCACCGGCTCGATCCATGCGCGGCGCAAGCTGCCGCCGCTGGCCGTCGGAGAGACCTGAAGTCCGCACCGACGTGGCCGGGGCGGCATGCTCCATAATGGTTTCCCCGCCACAGCACTGGAATCGCGATGCGCCTCGCCATCGGCCGAATGGCCAACCGCCTGCCCGCACTGGCCCTTCTGCTGGCCGTCCTGTGCGGCATGCCGGCATCCGCCGTCCGGGCGCAGACGCAGGACGGCAACATCCTGCCGGTGACCGAGGCCTACCGGCTCAGCGCCGACGCCAGCACGCCCGGCGTGCTCAAGCTGCACTGGACCATCGCACCCCACTACTACCTCTACCGCGGCCGCATGAAGTTCACCGCCGGCCCGGGCGTCACCCTGGGCGAGGCGCAACTGCCGCCCGGCGAAAAACACGTCGACCCGTACATCGGCCCGGTGGAGACCTATCACCACAGCGTCGATGCCAGCGTTCCGTACACCGTGGCCGCGGGTACCCAGCACCTGCGGCTGAGCGTGCAATACCAGGGCTGCCACGAGGTGGAGCCGAAAATCTGTTACCCGCCGCACACCGAGCAGCTCGACCTGCCGTTGCCGACGTCGGCCGCCGCACCGTCGCCGGCCGCCGGAAATGCGCTGGGCAACGCCCTGCAGCGGCTCGATGGGGCGGCAAACGGCACGCCGTCCGCACCGTTGCCGCAGGAACAGGCCTTCCAGTTCTCCGCGCTCGCGCAGGACGCCCATCACCTGCTGCTGCGCTGGACGATGCCGAAGGGCTACTACGTCTATCGCAACCACATCACGCTCAAGCTCAAGGACGCCGGTAACCTCAAGCTGGGCACGCCGGCCTGGCCGGCCGGCGGCGTACAGCATCCCGACGCGCAATTCGGCACGGTCACGGTGTACTTCGGCGACCTCGAACTGCCAGTGGCACTCGAAGGCGATACCGAAGGCCGCAGGCAGGTCACCCTGGAAGCCAGCTTCCTGGGCTGCCAGGACGGCGGCGTGTGCTACCCGTTGATGACCCGCGACGCCACCGTCGACCTTTCCGGCGGCGCGACGGCCCAAGGCGTGGCCGCCGCCGCGGACACCGCCGCCCATGGCGATCCGCTGCATACCGGCCCGCTCGCTGCCTTGCTGCTGGCGCTCGGCGGGGGCCTGATACTCAACCTGATGCCCTGCGTGCTACCGGTACTCTCGCTCAAGGCGGTCAGCCTGCTGGAAAGCAGCGAGAGCGCGGCACGCCGGCGTCGCCACGCCCTCGCCTACACCGCCGGCGTGCTGGCGAGCTTCGTGGCGCTGGGCGCCGGCATCGTCGCCCTGCGTTCGGCCGGCCATGCGCTGGGATGGGGCGCACAGCTGCAGCAGCCGCTGCTGGTCGCGGCACTGGCGTGCGTGATCTTCGCTCTGGGTCTGTCGATGTCGGGCGTGGTGCAGTTCGGCGCGTCGCTGGGCAACGTCGGCGGATCGCTGGCAAACCGAGGCGGCCTGGCCGGCGACTTTTTCACCGGGGTGCTGGCCGTGCTGGTGGCCAGCCCCTGCACGGCGCCCTACATGGGCACCGCGCTGGCCTACGCCTTTGCCGCGCCGGCCGCGTATGCGTTGCTGGTGTTCTTCATGCTGGGCATGGGCCTGGCCCTGCCGTTCCTGGCGATTGCCTACGTACCTGCGGTGGCGAGCCGGCTGCCGAAACCGGGGCGCTGGATGGAGACGCTGAAACAGCTGCTCGCCTTTCCGATGTACCTTGCCGCCGCCTGGCTGGCGTGGGTGCTGGCCAACCAGCGCGGCGCCGACGCGGTGGGCCTGCTGCTGGTGGCGATGGTGCTGCTGGCGCTGGCGCTGTGGTGGTTCGAGCGCAGTCGCGGACGCGGCACGTCGCATCACCTGCTGACCGTGTTGCTGGCATTGCTAGCCGCCGCGCCGCTCTACCTGCTGGCGCAGTTGCCCGCGGCAGCGACGACGGCGCAACAGGGCACCGTGGCCTACAGCCCGGAAAAGCTGGCCGCGCTGCGCGCCGCCAACACGCCCGTATTCCTGGACATGACCGCCGACTGGTGCATCACCTGCAAGGCCAACGAACATGCCGTGCTGGATCGCGCCGCGTTCCAAGCCGCGCTCCGGCGCGACAAGGCGGTTTACATGAAGGGCGACTGGACCAACGAGGATCCGGCGATCACTGCCTTCCTGCAGCGCTACCACTCGCCTGGCGTGCCGCTCTACGTGGTGTTCCCCAAGGGCGGCGGCAAAGGCCGGCAATTGCCGACGGTACTGACCCCGGCACTGGTGCAGCGGGCACTGGATGAGGCGGCGCGGTGAGCCGCGACAACCTCGTCATCCTGCTTGCAGCAGTGCTGGCCGCCGCAGTGGGGGGCTGGTTGCAGCATGAAAGCCGGTTGGCGCACCTGCCCGAAGGCGTGACGGTCGCCAAGGTCGGCGAGCCCGCCCCGGTGCTGGCCCTGCCGGACCTGCAGGGGCGCACCCGCCGGCTGGCGGACTACCGCGGCCATCGCGTGCTCATGAATTTCTGGGCGAGCTGGTGCGGACCCTGCCTGGACGAGCTGCCGGTGCTGGATCGTGCCCAGGCCAAGTTCGCCGAAAAGGGGGCCATCGTGCTCGGAATAGCGATGGACGATCCCCAGCGCGTTCGCGCCTTCCTGGCCGATCATCCCGTGTATTACCCCATCCTGCTGGGCCGGATGGGATCGCCGAGCACCTCGCTACTATGGGGCGATAGCGGCGAGATACTTCCCTATAGCGTGCTGATCGGCGCCAATGGGCAGGTAATCGCTACGCGGCGAGGCCCGCTGGACGGCGTCACGCTGCAGCGATGGCTGACAGGCGGTGCGCGCAGGTAACGCGGCCTCGTCGATCTTCGCGGTCGAATTCCCCACATACGCCGACGCACGGCTTCTCCATCGAAAATCGTCGATCTGCGCCGAACTGGACAACATCCACAACTGCGCGCACACTGCGTCCGTTCCGGGGCGTCCGGACGTCGTCGAAGGCATGGCGTGGCCAAGATCCTCGTTCTGCATGGACCCAACCTCAACCTGCTGGGCACGCGCGAACCCACCATCTACGGCAGCAACACGCTGGCCGACATCAATGCCCGACTGGCCACGCAGGCGCAGGCTGCCGGGCATGAGCTGGCCTGCTTCCAGTCCAACGCCGAGCACGAACTGGTCGGTCGCGTGCAACAGGCGCGCGACGAGCAGGTGGCAACGATCCTGTGCAACGCCGGCGCCTTCACCCATACCAGCATCGCGCTGCGCGACGCATTCGCGGCGGTGGCGATCCCGCTGGTCGAGGTGCACCTGTCCAACGTGCACGCCCGCGAGCCGTTCCGCCACCACTCCTACCTGTCGGACATCGCCGTGGGCGTGATCTGCGGCTTCGGCGCCGACAGCTACCGGCTGGCGCTGGATGCGGCGATCGCCCGGCTGGCGACGCACTGAACCTGCTTTCCCTATTCCCGTCGCCTCCGGCGACGCCATGACATGAAGGCCATCCCATGGATCTGCGCAAGATCAAGAAGCTGATCGACCTGCTCGAGGAGTCCAACCTCGCCGAACTGGAAATCAAGGAAGGCGAGGAAGTGGTGCGCCTGTCGCGGGTGCCCAAGGGCGGCGTGACCGTGGCCGCGCCGGCGCCGGTCGCCGTGGCTGCCGCCCCGGTGGCAGCACCCATGGCCGCACCAGCCACCGCCGCCGAAGCGGCGCCTGCCGCCAGCGGCCTGCCGGCCGGCCACGTGGTGAAGGCGCCGATGGTCGGCACCTTCTACGCCGCCGCCACCCCCGGCGCCGCGGCGCTGGCAAAGGTCGGCCAGCAGGTGAAGGCCGGCGACACGCTGGGCATCATCGAGGCGATGAAGATGTTCAACCAGATCGAAGCCGACGTGTCCGGCACGATTCAGGCGATCCTGGTCGAGAACAGCCAGTCGGTCGAATTCGACCAGCCGATGTTCGTTATCGCCTGAGCGGCCGAGCCACCATGCCCATGCTCGAAAAAGTCGTCATCGCCAACCGCGGCGAAATCGCCCTGCGCGTGTTGCGCGCCTGCCACAGTCTCGGCATTAAGACAGTGGCGGTGCACTCCACCGCGGACCGCAACCTAAAGCACGTCGGCCTTGCCGACGAAGCCATCTGCATCGGCCCGGCGCCGTCGGCGGAGAGCTACCTCAACATCCCGCGCATCATCGCTGCAGCGGAAATCACCGACGCCCAAGCCATCCATCCGGGCTACGGCTTTTTGTCCGAACGCGCCGACTTTGCCGAACAGGTGGAGAAATCGGGCTTCGTCTTCATCGGCCCCACCGCCGACGTGATCCGCCTGATGGGCGACAAGGTGGAGGCGATCAAGGCCATGAAGGCCGCCGGCGTGCCCTGCGTGCCAGGCTCGGGCGGTCCGCTCGGCGAGGATATCGACGAAAACCTGCGCATCGCCCGCGAAATCGGCTACCCGGTGATCATCAAGGCCGCCGGTGGCGGCGGTGGCCGCGGTATGCGCGTGGTACGCACCGAGGCGCACCTGGGCAACTCCATCGTGATGACCAAGCAGGAGGCCAAGGCGGCCTTCGGCAACGACATGGTCTACATGGAGAAATTCCTGGAGAACCCGCGCCATGTGGAGATCCAGGTGCTGGCCGACGGCCAGGGCAACGCCATCCACCTCGGCGAGCGCGACTGTTCCATGCAGCGCCGCCACCAGAAGGTGGTGGAGGAAGCCCCGGCACCCGGCATCACGCCGGAACTGCGCGCCCAGATCGGCAAGGTCTGCGTGGACGCCTGCCTGCGCATCGGCTACCGCGGCGCCGGCACGTTCGAGTTCCTGTTCGAGGACGGCCGCTTCTACTTCATCGAGATGAATACCCGAATCCAGGTGGAACACCCGGTGACCGAGTTCATCACTGGCGTGGACCTGGTGCGCGAGCAGCTCCTGATCGCCGGCGGCGAGAAGCTGTCGATCAAGCAGGAAGACATCAAGATCCATGGCCACGCCATCGAGTGCCGCATCAATGCTGAGGATCCGGAAAGCTTCCTACCCTGCCCCGGCACGGTAAAGCGCTTCGAGGCGCCGGGCGGCCCCGGCGTGCGCGTGGACACGCACCTGTACGATGGCTACCGCATCCCGCCCAACTACGACTCGATGATCGGCAAGCTGATCGTTTACGGACCCGATCGCACCACCGCCATCGCGCGCATGCGCCTGGCGCTGGCCGAGACCGTGATCGAAGGCGTGAAATGCAACATCCCGCTGCAGCAGCGCATCATGGCCGACGTCGGCTTCCAGCAGGGCGGCCAGAACATCCACTACCTCGAAAAGCGGATGGCGGAGCAGAAGGACAAATCGCCCACGCACTAACACGACCAATGAACGGCGACATGGCCCTCAGCATTGAATTTGAAGAGCCCTCGCAGGGTGAACCGTGCGAATGCTGCGGTAAGTGCACGGTACATCTGACCAGGTTCGTGTCCAATGACGGCGATGCCCACGCCGTTTACTACGTCAGATTCACCGAAGGCCATCCTGAAACACCTGCCGTGGCCGCGATAAGCCTCGGAGACTGGGAAGAAGGCAGCACACCCTCGCAACGCACGGCGTTCGCTCTCGAGCTTCGCCCGGATGGCATCCGTATCTGCAATGCAGGCGAATCAGCATGGCATGAAAAGAATATTCTTGGCCACATGCTCGATCGTGATGAAGCATTGGCACACCCCTTGATCAAGGAGGTGTTCCACATCGCCGACCATATCTATCTCGAAGATCCATCCTTCATGGCGTACATGAACCGCCAACCATCCAACGATGCGCCATAAATGCCCTTCCTCGAACTCTCCCTCACCGCCCGCCTCGAACAGCAGCCCCGCGTGGAGGAAGCGCTGGAGGATCTCGGCGCGCTGTCGATCACGCTGCGCGATGCCGACGCGGAGACGCCCGACGAACAGGCGATCTTCGAGCCGGGCGTGGGCGAGCTGCCGCTGTGGCCCACCATTACGCTGAATGCGCTGTTCGACCAGCACGCGGATCGGCGCGGCCTCGCCGCCGCCCTGGGCGAATTGCTGCCGTGGCTGGAGCCTGCCCAGCTGGACTTCCGCGAAGTGGAAGACCGGGACTGGGAGCGCGTGTGGATGGACCAGTACCAGCCGATGTCCTTCGGCAGGCGGCTGTGGATCTACCCGTGGAACATCGAACCCCCGGCGGACGATGGGCAGGTAGTGGTGCGGCTCGATCCCGGCCTCGCCTTCGGCAGCGGCACCCACCCGACCACCGCGCTCTGCCTTGAATGGCTGGACGGGCTCGCGCTCGCCGGCAAGTCGGTGATCGACTACGGCTGCGGCTCGGGCATCCTCGCCATCGCTGCGCTCAAGCTCGGCGCCGCGCACGCGGTAGGCGTGGACAACGATCCGCAAGCGCTCCTTGCCACGCGCGACAATGCCGAGCGTAACGGTATCGCCGGGCATCTGGACGTCTATTTGCCTGGAGACGAGCCGCACGCCACCGCCGACGTTTTCGTCGCCAACATCCTCGCCGGCCCACTGGGCGAACTTGCCCCCACCTTCGCCGCGGCGGCCAGGCCCGGTGCGTCATTCGCGATCTCCGGCATCCTTGACGGCCAACAGGACGAACTGCTGGCGCGCTACGCGGAGTGGTTCGATGCGCTGCGCGTCGACATTCGCGACGACTGGGTTCGCATCAGCGGAATCCGCCGCGGCTGACCGCACCCAGCCTGCTAAGCTTGCGGCTCATTCAACGCGACGCCCCGCATGTACGCGCAATGTCCTGAATGCCTTTCCGTGTTCTCGCTCGGCGCACTAGCGCTGGTGCAGGCGCACGGCTACGTGATGTGCGGACACTGCGGCGCCGGCTTCGACAGCCTGGCGACGCTGAGCGACCAGTTGCCGCCAGAGCCGTTCCAGGAGTTGCCGCTGAACGAGCAGGCGCTGGCGCCACCGCGCCTCGAACTGGTGGTGTACCGCCCGAAGCCACCGCCACCCGTCGTCGTGCAGGCAACGCCGCCTGCGCCCGCGGCAACGGAGGATTTTTCGCAACTGGCGTTCGCGCCGCGCTTCGCGAAGAACACGCGCAAGCGCAAATCCGCTCGCCCAGCCGGCAGGCAGCGCGCGCACCAGGACCCCGGCGTACAGCGGCGCTGGCCGTGGGTGCTTGTGTGCGGCGTGCTGGCGCTACTGCTGGCGGCGCAACTCGGATGGGTCAACCGCGACAACCTGATCCGCGACCCGCGGGTCGGTGCCTGGCTGCGCGGTGCCTGCGGGTTGCTGCACTGCCGCCTGCCGCTGGTCGCCGCACCTAAGCAACTGCACCTGCTGGCCAGCGACGTCGAGACCCACCCCAACGCCGCGCATGCGCTGATGATCAGCTTGAGCCTGCGCAACGATGCCGCGTTCGCGCAACCCTGGCCGGTGGTGGTGGTGACCCTGTCCGATGCGCAGGGCCATCGCCTGTCGATGCGCCGCCTGCTGCCCACCGACTATCTCGACGATCCCGTGGTATTGCGGCGTGGCCTCGCGCCGGGCGCCACAACCGCACTGCTGCTGGAAGTCCAGGATCCCGGCGACGCGGCGGTCGCCTACGAGTTCGACTTCGAGTAGCGGCTTTCATGACAACGGTGGCACTTAAAATCCACCGTCCACGCGGTTAGACTTCACCGCCTCGCGTCTCGCCACCGGCATTCGCGGAAGGTCGCGGACGCGGCCACGCAGGACCATCAGAACAGCGGCCATCCAGCCGCGCGAGACATATCGAGGGAAATGTCAGTGAATGCCGTGAGATTGCCTGCCGCCGAGGCCGCCCGTCCGGCCGCTTCGCAAAGCGCGTTGGGCGAGTGCGTCAGCCGCACCGTGCGCCGCTACCTCGCCGACCTCGGTGACGCGGACTGCGGCGAAGGCCTGCATGCGCTGGTGATCCACGAGGTGGAAGGCCCGCTCCTACGTGAGGTGCTCGCGTTCCATGATGGCAACCAGAGCCGCGCCGCGGTGGCGCTCGGCATCAATCGCGCCACCCTGCGCAAGAAGCTGGCCGCGCACGGCCTGCTGTAATCTCTTATTCGGCATTTGGCCGTCCAAACGATAGCCCTTTTCGCGAGTCGGCTATAATTCACGGTTTTCCCCTCTGGAAGCCGCCATGTCCGCCCCTGCCGTCTCGCCCGTTCGCCGCGCCCTGCTCAGCGTCTCCGAGAAGTCCGGGCTGCTCGACCTGGGCAAGCGCCTCGCCTCGGCCGGCGTGCAGTTGCTGTCCACCGGCGGCACCGCCAAGGCGCTGCGCGAGGCCGGCATCGCGGTGACAGACGTCTGCGAGATCACTGGCTTCCCCGAGATCATGGATGGCCGCGTCAAGACGCTGCATCCGAAGGTGCATGGCGCCCTGCTCGGCCGCCGCGGCACCGATGATGCGGTGATGGCCGAACTCGGCATCGCGCCGATCGACCTGCTGGTGCTGAACCTGTATCCGTTCGAGGCCACTGTCGCTAAGCCCGGCTGCACGCTGGAAGACGCGATCGAGAACATCGACATCGGCGGCCCGGCGATGCTGCGTTCGGCGGCCAAGAACTGGAACGACGTTGGCGTGCTCACCGATCCGGCGCAGTACGACGATGCGATCGCCGAGATCGAACAGCATGGTGGTCTGACCCGCGCCACCCGCTTCAAGCTCTCCGTCGCCGCGTTCAACAACGTTGCCAACTACGACGGCGCAATCAGCGACTACCTCTCGGGCCTCAAGCTGGACGACGCGCACGAGGCAGTAGCCGGCCACGAGGCCTTCCCGGCGCAGAGCAACGGCCGCTTCGTCAAGGTGATGGACCTGCGCTACGGCGAGAACCCACACCAGAGCGCCGCGTTCTACCGCGACCTGGATCCGCACGCCGGTACGCTGGCGACGTTCAAGCAGTTGCAGGGCAAGGAGCTCTCGTTCAACAACATCGCCGATGCCGACGCCGCGTGGGAATGCGTGCGCAGCTTCACCAAGCCGGCCTGCGTGATCGTCAAGCACGCCAACCCCTGCGGCGTGGCGGTCAGCTTGGACGGCATCGGCACAGCCTACAGCCTGGCCTTCCAGACCGACCCGACCTCGGCCTTCGGCGGCATCATCGCGTTCAACCGCGAGTGCGATGGTGCCACCGCGCAGGCGATCGTGGCGCGGCAGTTCGTCGAGGTGGTGCTGGCACCGTCCTACAGCGACGACGCGCTGAAGGCGTTTGCGAAGAAGGGCAACGTGCGCGTGCTGGAAATCCCGGTGCCGCCGGGGACCGACTTGGTCGCCGCGCACCCCGGCAACAACGTCAAGCGCGTCGGCTCAGGCCTGCTGATCCAGACCGCCGACACCGGCATGGTCACCGCCGAGGACCTCAAGGTGGTCACCAAGGTCGCACCGACGCCGCAGCAGATCGACGACCTGATCTTCGCCTGGAAGGTGGCCAAGTTCGTCAAGTCCAACGCCATCGTCTACGCCAGGAACCGCCAGACCATCGGCATCGGCGCCGGCCAGATGAGCCGCGTGTACAGCGCGAAGATCGCCGGCATTAAGGCCGCCGACGAGAAGCTCGAAGTGCGTGGCTCGGTGATGGCCTCCGACGCGTTCTTCCCGTTCCGCGACGGCATCGACGCGGCCGCCGCGGCCGGCATCAGCGCGGTGATCCAGCCAGGCGGCTCGATGCGCGATGCCGAGGTGATAGCTGCCGCCGACGAACACGGCATGGCGATGGTGTTCACCGGCATGCGCCACTTCCGCCATTGATTGCCGCAGCGTCGTGCGCCCGCTCGATCGCCCGATCTGGCGCAGCCCAGCGACGGTGTACGAAGCGCTCTCGCTGGGCGGCGCGCGGGCGCGGCGTTACCTCCCCGACGTGAACCTGTTCGCCTCGGCGCGCGACGACAGCGACGAGGCGCTCGTCGCACTGGCGGCCCTGGTCGGCTCCGGCGAACAGGTCTACCAGCTGCAGGTGCCGGCCATCACGGTTCTGCCCAGCCTAGGTCGCGGTGAAGCAGGCTTGGGGCTTGCAGATGGGGGCGCCGCAATCGCTGGTGGCCAGCGACAACGAGGGCGACATCGTGCCGCTGGGCGACGACGACGGAGCAGAGATGCTGGCGCTGGCTACGCTCACCCAGCCCGGCCCGTTGCCCACGCGCACGCACCGGATGGGCCGCTTCGCGGGCATCCGCATCGACGGTCGCCTCTCGGCGATGGCGGGCGAACGCTTCCGCTTTCCGGGCTGGACCGAGGTTAGCGGCGTGTGTACCCATCCGGACTTCCGTAGCCGTGGCCTGGCGCGACGGCTCTCGCGGCACGTCGCGGCCGGCATCGCCGTCTGCGGCGACAGCGCTTTCCTGCACGCCTGGCGCGACAACGTTTCGGCGATCCGCCTCTACGAGAGCCTGGGCTTCGAGTGGCGCAGCGACGTCCACGTGGTCATGCTGGGCCGGCCTCGACGTCAATTCAAAGTCTCACCCAGCCCCGCCTAGGCCGCGAAGTGCAGACGAACGCCACGCGACGACACACCGACAAGCGGGAAAGCCGCGGCGCGGCGCGATCAGGCACGCATCAATGGCCGTCACCCTGCGAGCTGCCTTTCGACTCCGATGACCGGCTCTTGCCCCACTCCAGAATCTTGTACATGACCGGTCTTACCGGTGGTGCGCCATTGGTGGCTCGCATGGTGCCGTCGCTGCCCACGATGTAGGTGTACGACAAACCGTTCTTCTGCGTGACCACCACCATGTAGACGCGGCCGCCACGGCGGTATTCCTGATACACCGCGTCGCCTTCGGTATGCACGCTCACGTCGTCCGCTGGCGAATCCCCGCTGATCGTCTTCGGTGCACCCTTGTCGCCGGGCATCGCCGGCAGCGGAATTGGCTTGCTGGGCACCGGGGTGGCGGTAACCGCGGCCGGCGTGCTGCCGCTGGTGCCAGAGGATGCGGGCTGGTCGGGCGGCGCCACGGCCTTCACGCCGGGGGCGTTCATGCCCGGCGGCGGTGGCGCCGGCGCGAATTTTGGCGCCTGGCTGCTGGTGGATTGCGCCCACGCAGGCATCGTGGCGAAAGCAGAGAGGGCAAGCAGGCAGGCGGCGGTTTTCATGGCGGCAACCTCGAAAGATGCGGGAAGCATAACAGCGCGGCACCTGTGCTCCCGTGAACCGCGACATAGTGCATCGCATGCCAGAATGCGCGCATGCCCAAGCTCATCCTGATCGACGGATCCTCCTACCTTTACCGTGCCTTCCATGCGCTGCCGCCGCTGACCAACGCGCAGGGCGAGCCGACCGGTGCTCTGTTCGGCGTGGTCAACATGCTGCGCGCCACGCTGAAGGCCCGACCCGACTACCTCGCCTTCGTCAGCGACGCGTCCGGCCCCACCTTCCGCGACGAGATGTACGAGCACTACAAGGCGCACCGCCCGCCGATGCCGGCCGATTTGCGCGCTCAGATCGAGCCGATGCTCGCCATCGTCGCCGCATTGGGGTTCCCCATCCTGCGCGTGCCCGGCGTGGAAGCCGACGACGTGATCGGCACACTTGCGCTGCGGGCACACGCGCAGGGCATCGAGGTGGAGATCTCCACCGGCGACAAGGATATGGCCCAGCTGGTGCGTCCGGGCGTCACCCTGGTCAACACGATGACCAGCACCACGATGGATCGCGCTGGCGTAGAGGAAAAGTTCGGCGTGCCGCCGGAGCGCATTGTCGACTACCTGACCCTGGTCGGCGACAGCGTGGACAACGTGCCGGGCGTGCCCAAGTGCGGCCCCAAGACCGCCGCGAAATGGATCGCCGAATACGGCTCGCTCGACGGCGTGATCGCGAACGCTGACAGGATCGGTGGCAAGATCGGCGAAAGCCTGCGCGAAGCGCTGCCGAAACTGCCGCTGTCGCGCGCGCTGGTGACGATCAAGACCGACGTGGCACTGGAGCAGGGCCCCGCCGACCTAGCGTTGCGCGAGGCGGATACGGCAGCACTTCGCGATCTCTACACGCGCTACGAATTCAAGGCGGCGCTGAAGGATCTGGACGCGAACACGGAGGCCTCGCCCTCCTCTCCTGCCGGCATAGGGGCCGGGAGTGAAGGCGCGACGGCCTCTGGCGCCTCCACCGGACGCTCGCCCCAGCCCCTCGCCCAAGGGGATACGGGCTTAGATATCGCCGCGCCCGGCGAATACGAACTCGTCATCACGCCGCCGCAACTCGACGCCTGGCTGGGCCGGCTGCGCGAAGCGCCGCTGATCGCCTTCGACACCGAGACCACGGCGCTCGACCCGATGCTGGCCGACATCGTCGGCCTGTCATTGGCGGTGGAGCCGGGCAAGGCCTGTTACATCCCGCTGGCTCACGACTATCCCGGCACACCCGCTCAGCTGCCGCGCGACGCAGTGCTCGCCGCGCTCAAGCCCGTGCTGGAGGACGCCAGCCGCCCCAAGCTGGGCCAGCACGCCAAGTACGACATCAACGTCCTCTCGCACTACGGCATCGCGGTGGCGGGCGTCGCCCACGACACCATGCTGGAATCCTACGTGTGGAACGCCACCGCCACGCGCCACGACATGGATTCGCTGGCGAAGAAATACCTCGGCTACGACACCGTGAAGTACGAGCAGGTGGCCGGCAAGGGCGCGAAGCAGATTCCGTTCTCGCAGGTGGACCTGGACACCGCCTGCCGCTATGCCGCCGAGGACGCCGACGTCACCCTGCGCCTGCACCGTGCGCTGTGGCCCATGCTCGCGAGCGTGCCGTCGTTGCGCGGGGTGTACGAAGCGATCGAGATTCCACTCATTCCGGTGCTGGCCGGCATGGAGCAGCGCGGCGTGCTGATCGACGTGGACGAACTGCGCCGGCAGAGCCAGCAACTGGGCAAGCGCATGCTGGAACTGCAACAGCAGGCGTATGCCGAGGCCGGCCGCGAATTCAACCTCGACTCGCCCAAGCAGTTGCAGGCGATCCTGTTCGACCAACTGGGCCTACCCGCCAAGCTCAAGACACCCACCGGCCAGCCCTCCACCAACGAGGAAGCGCTGGAGGCGATCGCCGATGCGCACGCGCTGCCGAGATTGATCCTCGACTACCGCGGTCTCGCCAAACTGCGCTCCACCTATACCGACAAGTTGGCAAGTACCGTGAACCCGCGCACCGGCCGCGTGCACACCAGCTACCACCAGGGCGCGGTGGCGACCGGCCGCATCTCCTCCACCGACCCGAACCTGCAAAACATCCCGGTGCGTACCGAGGAAGGCCGTCGCATCCGCCAGGCCTTCATCGCGCCGCCGGGCTGGAAGGTGATGGCGGCGGACTATTCGCAGATCGAGCTGCGGATCATGGCCCACCTTTCCGGCGACGAGGGCCTGCTGAAGGCGTTCCGCGAGGGCGGCGACGTGCACCGCGCCACCGCAGCGGAGGTGTTCGGCCTGGAACCGGCCGCGGTGAGCGCCAACCAGCGCCGCGCCGCCAAGGCCATCAACTTCGGCCTGATGTACGGCATGAGCGCGTTCGGCCTCGCCCGCCAGCTCGGCATCGACCGCGGCGAAGCCGGTGACTACATGGCACGCTACTTCGCCCGCTACCCCGGCGTGCATGCCTTCATGGAAGCTACCCGCCAGCAGGCGCACCGCGACGGCTACGTGGAGACCATCTTCGGCCGCCGCCTGTACCTGGAGAACCTGCAGTCCCGCAACCAGGCCCATCGCGCCGGCGCCGAGCGCGCCGCGGTGAACGCGCCGATGCAGGGCAGCGCCGCCGACATCATCAAGCGCGCGATGATCACCGTGGCCGCCTGGCTGGAGGGCCGCGACGACGCCCACATGCTGATGCAGGTGCACGACGAACTGGTGTTCGAGGTGCGCGCCGACGCGGTGGACGAGGTCCGCGAGGCGGTGCGCGAACGCATGCAGGGCGCCACCGAACTGGCGGTGCCGCTGATCGTCGAAGTCGGCGTGGGCGCCAACTGGGACGAGGCGCACTAGCCGCCCATTTGTTGGATTTTCGTAACCATGAATCAATCCTGACTTCTCTTGGCGATCGCTTTCGAACTTTTCCGAGCCGGCGCGCTCTGATTCATCGGGTGTACGCAACGGCACCCCTGGCTGGACACCTCCCTGGACAGCCACCCGGACGTGGAGCCTCACCCCTGGGTATCCACCTCCACCGGCCCCGAAGGTACCCCCTGACCTTCGGGGCCATTTTTTTTGTCGATGCGTGCCCTCCCCCATTCGCGCGAAGGTCGAACGGGCGCCATCCATGGTTGCGCTGTCCAGGCTTGTGCGTTCGTCCGTGAACAGGACATCCCGCGAGCGTCCGCCCATGGCCGCACCCTTCAGACGAGCCCGGGCGTTTTGCCGGGTTGGCCCCGCTCTTCATCTGCATGGGCCGACCCGGCATACTCGAAGCCCATTCCATCGCCGGAACCATCCATGCGCCTCGCACTGATCGCCGTCGGCCTGGTCCTGCTCGTCGCAGGCGTATGGGTGCTGTTCGGCCATGGCAGCTACCAGGCCACCGACACCCTGCTCCAGCTCGGTTCGGCCAAGCTCACCGCCACGCACGACAAGCCCTTCCCGCAATGGCTGGGCATCGCCGCCATCGCGGTGGGCGCGCTGCTGGCGCTGGCCGGCTTCCTCAGGAAGGGCTGAGCGCCGCAACCGTTACAATCGGTGCGATGGATGTCTCGCACCTGATCGACTCGCTCAACGACGCGCAACGCGAAGCCGTCTGCGCCCCGCCCGGCCACTTTCTCGTCCTTGCCGGCGCCGGTTCCGGCAAGACCCGCGTGCTGACCCACCGCATCGGCTGGCTGATGCAGGTGGAACGCGTACCGCCATGGGCGATCCTGGCCGTCACCTTCACCAATAAGGCCGCCGGCGAGATGCGCGCTCGGCTGGACAGCCTTATTCCCGGCGGCACGCAGGGCCTCACCGTGGGCACCTTCCACGGCATCGCCCACCGGCTGCTGCGCCGCCACTGGCGCGAGGCCGGCCTGCCGGAAGGCTTCCAGATTCTCGACGCCGACGACCAGCAACGGCTGGTCAAGCGCGTGGTCGCCGGCCTGGGGCTGGACGAGGCGCGCTTCCCGCCGCGCCAGGCGACCTGGACCATCAATGGCTGGAAGGACGAGGGCAAGCGCCCCGACGCGATCGAGCATCGCGACCATCCCGTCACCGCGACGCTGGTGCGCATCTACCAGGCCTACGAGGACGCCTGCCGCCGCGCTGGCCTGGTGGATTTCGCCGAGCTGCTGCTGCGCGCCCACGAACTGTGGCTGAAGCATCCGGCCGTGCTGGAGCACTACCAGAACCGCTGGCGGCACCTGCTGATCGACGAGTTCCAGGACACCAACGCGCTGCAGTACGCCTGGATCCGCGTGCTCGCCGGCGCTACCGGCAAGGTGTTCGCCGTGGGCGACGACGACCAGAGCATCTACGGCTGGCGTGGCGCGAAAGTGGAGAACATGCAGCAGTTCCTGCGCGACTTCCACGGCGCGCGCACCATCAAGCTGGAGCAGAACTACCGCTCCACCGCCACCATCCTCAAGGCCGCCAACAGCGTGATCGCGCGCAACGGCGGCCGACTCGGCAAGGAACTGTGGACCGCCGGCGGCGAGGGCGAGCACATCGCGCTGTACGCCGCCTACAACGAGCAGGACGAGGCGCGCTTCGTGATCGAGCGCATCCGCGAATACGTCGCCGAACACGGCAACGCGCGCGATTGCGCCATCCTCTACCGCTCCAACGCACAGTCGCGCAACTTCGAGGAACAGCTCACCCAGCGCAATATTCCCTACCGGGTCTACGGCGGCCAGCGCTTCTTCGAGCGCGCCGAGATCAAGGACGCGCTGGCCTACCTTCGCCTCACCGCCAACCGCCACGACGACGCCTCGTTCGAACGCGCGGTGAACACGCCGCCACGCGGCATCGGCGACCGCACGCTGGACGTGCTGCGTCGGCGTGCACGCCATGACGGCAGCTCGCTGTGGGATGCCGCGTTGGCCGAACTTTCCGGCAGCGAGCTCGCCGGCCGCGCCAAGAATGCGGTGAAGGGCTTCCTCGCGCTGATCGAGGGGATGGCCCGCACCTTCAAGCCCGGGGCCGCTGGCGAGGATGGCGGCAGCGCGTTGCCGCTCGCCGAACAGATCGACCATGTGCTCGGCCATGCCGGCCTGCGCGACCACTACGAGAAGGACAGCCGCGGCAACGGCGAGGCACGCATCGAAAACCTCGACGAACTGGTCAACGTGGCCAGTCGCTTCGAACGGACGCAGGAGGACATCGACGCTGGCCTGGACGAGCTGTCCGCCTTCCTCTCGCATGCCGCGCTGGAAGCCGGCGAAGGCCAGGGCGAGGCCTGGGACGACTGCGTGCAGCTGATGACGCTGCATTCGGCCAAGGGCCTGGAGTTCCCGCTGGTGTTCCTGGTGGGGCTGGAGGAAGGACTGTTCCCTAGCCAGCGCTCCACCGAGGACGAGGGCCGGCTGGAGGAGGAACGCCGCCTCGCCTACGTGGGCATTACCCGCGCCCGCGAACGCCTGGTGATCACCTACGCCGAATCGCGCCGCATGCACGGCACCGAGGTGCTGGCGCGACCTTCGCGCTTCCTCGCCGAAATTCCCGCCGCGCTGGTCGACGAGGTACGCCCCCGTGTGCAGGTCAGCCGGCCGGTTTACGGCGGTGCCGGCCGCCACGC
Organism: Rhodanobacter sp.; assembly: GCA_027450005.1. GTDB lineage: Bacteria > Pseudomonadota > Gammaproteobacteria > Xanthomonadales > Rhodanobacteraceae > Rhodanobacter_A. The sequence continues at coordinate 18,894 of DAIDKO010000071.1, forward strand.
CGACAGCGCTTCCTTGCAGGGAGAGCTGCCGGTACGACTCGGCCAGCGTGTCAGCCACCCCAGCTTCGGCGAGGGCGTGGTGGTCAGCGCCGAAGGCAGTGGCGCGCACACGCGCTTGCAGGTGAACTTCGCGGACGCCGGCAGCAAGTGGCTGGTGGCGGCCTACGCCAACCTCACGCCGCTGTAGTTTCCTGAAGCGCCGAGGCGCCACCTCCCGATTGTCGCCAGGCCCGGTGCCATCGCCCCGCCGCGCTGGCCGCATGCGCCCGTCGCCGGCTTTCCCCGGAAATGCCCCCGGCAGCCCCTTGCCAAGGCGCCGGATTGCGGGGAGGATGCAGAAACTCGCGCCCTCATGCGCGCTGGCTGTAAATGGCATTGCATGGATGTCGTGATCGTCGACGACCAACCTTCGGCACGCACGATGCTGCGGCATATCGTGCAGGGCATCGGGCCCCAGCTCGTCGTGCACGATTTCGGCGCCCCGCGGGCGGCACTGGCCTGGTGTGAGAGCAACCGGCCGGACCTGCTGCTGCTGGACTACCGCATGCCGGAGATGGACGGGCTGGAATTGGCCATCGCGTTCCGAAAGCCGCTGCAGAACCGGGACGTGCCCATCGTGCTGGTCACGGTGGTGGGCGACGAGCCGGTGCGGCAGGCCGCCCTGGATGCCGGGGTGATCGATTTCCTTGTCAAGCCGGTCCGCCCGCGCGAGCTGCGCGCACGCTGCCGCAATCTGCTGCAGCTGCGCCAGCAGTCGGAGTCGATCAAGCAACGTTCGCTGTCGCTGGAACAGCGCCTGCTGGCCAGCATGCACGAAGTCGAGGAACGCGAACGGGAGACGCTGTCGCGACTGGCACGCGCGATCGAACTCCGTGATACCGGCACCAGCGCTTACCTCGAGCGCATGGCGCACATCGCCGGTCTGATTGCGGAAGGCCTGGGGCTGCCGGAGGAGCAGGCGCGCACGATCGAGCTGGCCGCGCCGCTGCACGATATCGGCAAGATCGCCATCCCCGATGCGATCCTGATGAAGCCGGGGCCGTTGAGCGTGGAGGAGCGCCAGCACATGCAGCGGCACCCCCGCATCGGCTACCAGCTGTTGCAAGACAGCCAGAACCGCTTCATCCGGACCGGCGCGCAGATCGCGCTGCGCCACCACGAACACTGGAACGGCAAGGGTTACCCCGACGGACTGGCTGGCGAGGAGATTCCGATCGAGGCCCGGGTGACCACCGTGGCCGATGTGCTGGACGCGTTGCTTTCGCCGCGTCCGTACAAGGTCGCCTGGGACATCAAGCGCGCGCTGGAATTCATCGGTGAGCAAAGCGGCGTGATGCTGGATCCGGCCTGCGTGCAGGCCCTGATGGACGACCTGCCGCGGCTGCGCGACATCTGCGAGCGCTATTCCCGTGTTTCGCTCGATCGCGACTGGCACTGACCAAACGCACCCGGCACGGGACTGGATGCGCCAGCGACTGCATGGCCGCCCGGACAGCGAGCATGCGCAAGTGTTCGTGCGCATCGTCATCACGCTGCTGTTTTCGGTCTATCTCGGCTGGAAGGTCGATTGGAGCAACCACAGCTCGGCTTTGTTCTCGACCTGGCTGATCCTGCTCGGCGAACTGGCGATGTCCATCGGCCTGCTGGGCGCCATCCTCGTGGCCCCGCAAGCGTCGCCGGTGCGGCGCTGGCTGGGCATGCTGGCCGACTACGCGGCGATCGGCGGAGTGATGTTGCTGCAGGGCGAGCCGGCCTCCCCGCTGTGCGCCATCTACCTGTGGGTCACGATCGGCAACGGTATGCGCTATGGGCCGCGCTACCTGTACGCCTCAACGGCGCTGGCCGCGCTGTCGTTTGCGGCAGTGATGATGTCCACCCCTTACTGGCTGCAGAACCGCTACCTGTCCTGGGGCCTTCTGCTGGGGCTGGTCGCGGTGCCGCTGTACTTCGCCTCCCTGCTCAAGGCGCTGACCGCCGCTATCGAGGAAGCCCGCCGGGCCAACCTGGCCAAAAGCAGCTTCCTCGCCAACATGAGCCATGAGTTCCGCACGCCGCTGAACGGGCTCTCGGGCATGTCGGAGCTACTGGCGAGCACCCGGCTGGACGCGGAACAGCGCGGCTACCTGGAAACCATCCAGGCTGCAAGCCGATCGCTGATGGCGCTGGTGGAAGATGTGCTGGACATCTCGGCGATCGAGGCCGGCAAGCTGCGGCTGAATCAGGAAACATTCAACCTGAATGCTCTGCTGGAGCAGATCAACCTGATGCTGCGCCCCGAGGCGCGCTCGAAGCGGCTGGACTACACGGTGACGGTGATGCCGGAAGTGCCGGTGCAGCTGCGTGGCGATGCGCACCACCTGCAGCAGGTGCTAGTGAACCTCCTGAGCAACGCGATCAAGTTCACCGCGTCGGGCGAAGTGCGCATGACGGTGGCGAAATCGGCCGGGGACAGCTCGGCCCAGGTGCGCCTGCGCTTCACGGTTTCCGACACCGGCATCGGCATACCCGCGTCGGCGCGCGCAAAGCTGTTCGAGGCCTTCGAGCAGGTCGACAACAGCCTGGCTCGGAAGCACCAGGGCAGCGGGCTGGGCACCACCATCGCCAAGGGCCTGACCGAGGCGATGGGCGGTACGATCGGGTTCGAGAGCAGCGAGAACGTCGGCAGCCGGTTCTGGGTCGAGCTGCCGTTCGAGCTTGCCGCCGAGTCCGTGCGCGCATCCGCCGGCAGCCAGACATTGGCAACGGAGGCGCGCAGGTCGCCGGCGCCATCCACCGCACACAACGTGATCGCCTTTGCCGATCCGTTCTCGCGCCATCGCGCACGCATCAAGTCGGCGCGCATCCTGGTCGCAGACGACCATGCCGCCAACCGCCTTCTGCTGCAGGGTGTGCTGCAGAAGGCCGGTCACCGCGTGATGACGGTGGAAGACGGCGAAGCCGCGCTGGATGCGCTGGTGGGTGGCGGCTTCGAAGTGGCACTGATAGACCTGCACATGCCGTCGCTGAGCGGCATCGACCTGTTGCGCGAACTGCGCGTGATGGAAGCCGGCAGGCGAAGCCGCACTCCGGTGGTGATCATCAGCGCCGATGCCACCCCCGAGTCGGCGCAGGCCTGCCGCGAAGCCGGTGCGCGCGCGTTCATCACCAAGCCCTTCGCCGCCGCGAGGCTGCTCGATACCGTCGCCGCGATCCTCACCGGCGCGGACGGCGAGGAACCGGACAACCCGCAGCCGGTCGCCCATGTGTCCTCCGCGGAGGTACTGGACCCGTCGGTGCTGGATGAACTGGCATCGCTCGGCCTGGGAAAGACGTTCGAAGCCGACTTTATCGGCCAGTGCGTCGCCGATGCGCGACTGGCGCTGGCAAAGATGCGCCAGGTCGGAGCGGCGGGCGATTGGGAACAGTTCCGCGAGCAGGCGCATGCCATGAAGGGCATCGCCCGCAACCTTGGCCTGGTGCAGTGTGCCGGGTTGAGCGGTGCCCTGATGAGGATGACCGCCTTCGAACTGGAGCATAACTGGCGGCGTCATTGCGAGAGCCTGATCCAACGCCTGCACGATGGCGAGCAGGCGCTGCAGGCGCGCGGGAGCTGGACACCCGCGCGCGGGGACGGCTCGCTGTCGCCATGATCAGGCCTTTGCGGCGGCCGGCTCACCGTGCCGGCGATACTGCGCGCGGACCAGCCGCTCCATCGTACGCAGGGACTTTTCGCCGAGCTGCAGCGCGGTGTCCACCCAGATCTCGGTGATCGCCATCATCTCCTCCAGCGTCACCGGCTGGGCCAACGCCCGGACCCGATGCATGGCCATACGCGCATGCGGGATACGGCGGTTGCCGCGGATCACTTCCTCCACTGCCTGTGCACCCTGCCCGCGCGGCGCCAGAATATCCACCAGCCCCATCTTGTAGAGCTCTTCGCTGGACAGGACGTCGCCGCTCAGCATCAGCTGTTCGGCCTTGTGCGGCGGAATACGCTTGCACAGGAAGGAGTAGGCACCCATGCCCGGGAAGAGGTCGAACAGGACCTCCGGCAACCCCATGCCGATACCTTCCTCCGCCACGATGGTATGGCAGCTCAGCGCCACTTCGAAGCCGCCGCCCAGCGCATCGCCCTGGACCAGGGCGATGCTGTGCGCATCAGCATCCAGTCCGGCATGGAAGGCATGCACACCGCGCACGCACTGCCGTGCGTAGGTGAGCAGTGCGGGACGGTTCTGCTGGCGGATCGCGTCACAGAAGTATTCGAGGTCGCCGCCGAGGTTGAATGCATCGCAATCGGAAGCGATCACCACGTGCCGCAACCCGGCTTCGCCAAACATGCGTTCCCGGCGCAAGCGGTCGCCCAAGGCGTTCTGGTATTTCAGGATGTCGGCCACCAGCGCCGGCTTGAAGCAGGCGCGACCGGGCGTCGTGGCCAGGTCGGCGTGCATGTGGCACCAGTGCACGGCGGCATCGGCACTCTCCGTGACGCGCAGGGTGGGGTAACGGGGAACAGAAGCAAGCTTCTCCAGGATCGCGGTAGCCATGGTCGCTCCAGACGGTTGATGCCAGCCCGGGCCGTGACCGGCGGGCACGGAAGTAGAGAGAGGCCCGTAAGCCTCTATGCACCCAATCAGCCCGAAGTGCAAGGACAAGCCCGCCGCTCGAAGCCCAGCACCCCGCATCGGAGGAAAACTGCAAACCCGGTCACACGATCGCCGCCGCGACCACCCCTCGCGCGGCACGCACTGCCCAGCGCAGAGGGCCTTGGGGGTGCTACCCGCGCAGCCGCGGCACGCCGTGTTCGTCGCGCTCCTCGATGGCGATGACGCTGGTATCGATCACGCCGGCCTTGTCCGAAAACGCGGGTCGCACAGTCTCGCCGCGCGCCATGGCCAAGGCGTTGCGATAGCAACGCTGGGCCTGCGCAGCGTCGCCCTGGCCGGCATGCGCATCGCCCAGCGCCTCCCAGGCGCCGCTGCACGGTTCCAGCGCCAGCGCGCGTTCGAGATACAGGCGCGCCTTGCCCCAGAGTTTCGAGCGTACGCATATGCGGCCCAGGGTAAGCAGTAGCGCGGGATCGTTTGGGTGCAGGTCGAACCAGCCTTCAGCGCGGCGCAGGCGGGCGTCCAGATCGCCGCCGGCGAGCACCCCATAGGCTTCCACCAGCTCCGGCGACCACTCGCGGCGCAACGCAGACTCCAGTTCGTCCATCGCCGGCAGTACCAGGCCGAAACCTGCGGCGCGGCGCGCATAGGCGTCGATGGCGGCAGTGGCGCGGCGCTGCGCCTTGGGCAACTGCGACCACAGCGTGTTGAGCGCAACGCCGTCGCGCGCGTCTTCGATGGCGGCGACCAACACGCGGGCTTCCAGCCCGGCGTAACCGCGCATGCCCAGTGCACCGCTCTTCTGCAGGGGATCGAGCGCGGCCAACGCGCGGCGCGTATCGCCCACGGCGAGCGCGGAGAGCGCCATCTCACGCCAGCCGCCCGGCGGCAACGCGGCCTTGTCCGCATCGGGGGCGAGCAGGGCCACGGCCTCGCCCGCCTTGCCGTCGCGTCGCAGCATGCGTGCGCGCAGCACGCGCGCGGCCTGCGGCGTGGCCTGCGAAGCTTCGGCAAGAATTTCCAGGCCGCGTCCGTGTTCGCCCCGACGCGAGGCGGCCTCGGCGGACGCCAGCAGGGCCACGCCGCGCAGCGCACCCAGCCGCGAGGCGCGATTGAGGTCGCGCTCGGCGTCGCCGTGGCGCCCCTCCATCAGCGCGATCAGGCCATCGGCCAAGCGCTTGCGGCTGAGCCGCCGGTGCCGCCGCGACAGTGCGCCGAACGGCCAGCGCAGCAGCCGCCATGCCGCGACGAGTACCGCCCAGGCCAGCAACAGGATGATCACCGCGGCGATCACCGTGGTTTGCACGCGCCAGCCGTGCAGGCGAACCAGCACGTAGCCGGGATCCGCGGCCACCCAATGCCAGCCGAACGCGGCCAGTGCGGCGACGAACACCAGCACCAAGATCCAGCGCCACAGGCTCATCGCGCGTTCCCCGCGGACTGCGCTGGTGCGGGGAGGGTCGACAACGCATGCACCGCGCGCAGGTTGCGCAGTTCGGCGAGTGCCGCGCCCAAACGGACCGGTGCGTTGTCCGGCAGGGCCCCGGCCAACCGGTGCAGCGTGGCCCGTGCCTTATGCACGGCATCGTCCTGGCCGTCGAACTGACTGGCCAGCCCGGCATCGGCGCGCCGCAGCGCGTTGGCCCAGGCCTTGGGGTCGTGCGCCAGCAGTGCCGCCTGCGCCTGCGCGAGGTCCAGCACCACCAGCTCGCGCGCCAGCCGTCTGTCGGTCACCGCCAGCGGGGTGTCGTCGTCACGTTGCACCCTGACCACGCCGGCCAGTGCATGGCCGATACGCGACCACGCACCGGAAGACGACGTGCTGGCCGGCGCATCCACCGGCTTCAGCGGCAACGCCGGCACGCCGTCACGCAAGGCGGCGAGCTTGGCCAGTGCCTCGGCCTGGCCGACGGGCTGGCTGGCCAGCAAGGCGCGGCGCTCGGCGTCGACATCCTGACGCAGCCCGGCGAACGCGGCGTCGTCCACCGAAGACAACGTCTGCGCGGCGAGCGCATAGGCGGCGGCCGCACCACGCGCGTCATGGAACAGCTCGTAGCGCTCCTTGGCCATGCGTAGCAGCGACTCCGTCTCGTCCAGCAAGGTGGCGTCGTGCGCGGAAAGCGCGGACTCCGAGAGCTTCCCCACCGCGTCTTCCAGCTGGCGCAAGCGGTCGCCCTGGGACAGCTGGTTGGCCTGCAGCACCCGCTCAAGCTGGTCAGCGGAATCCAGCCGCTGGGCGAGGTCGGCGCTGCCGCCCTTCATGCCGTCCAGCGTGTGCTCCAGTGCGCCTACGCGGTTAAGCAGGCTCATCGTGTTCAGTACGGCCGCATCGACGCCAGCCTTCTGCCGCCACTGGCGCCAGCCCACGTAACCGGCCGCCAACAGCGCCAGCGATGCCAGCAGCAGGGCCAGTGCGACACTGCCGCCGTGGGGTGCCGCATCGCGCGGCGCGGGTCGGGTGGCACGCGGCGCGGCGGCAGGCGTGGCGGATGGCGCAGGCTCGTGTTCGTTCATCCCGGCATGCTAACAGGCAGGCCACGGGCGTTCGTTGTGGTCGCGTAAAGGTCAGCGGCGCGCGGACGCGACCAGCAGATCCTCCGCCAACGCAGAGTCGGCCAGCACGATACGCGCAAAACCCGCCTGGCGCGCCGCCGTAGCCAGCCGCTCGCTGCTGGCCACGGCCACCGCCGCGCGCAGGCGTGCGACAGCGGGCGCGGGCAGCTGGTTCATCAGGTTGTCCAGCGCCTCGGCGCTGGAGAGCAGCACGCGCGCCGAACGCGGCAGCGCCTGTACCGCAGCGAAGTGCCGACGATCCAGCCGCGGCGCCACCCGCTGGTACACATGTAGCTCGCGCAGCTGCACCCCACGCGCGCCCAGTTGCTCGCGCAGCAGGGCGCGCCCGCCGGCCGCACCGATCAGGGCCACGCGCTTGCCGCGCACGTCGCGCAGCGCCGGAAGATCCAGCAAGCCTTCGCTGTCCTGCCGCGACGGCGCCTGTGCCGGCAGGCCGTGGCCGCGCAACGCCTGCGCCGTGCCCTGTCCCACGGCCAACACCGTGGCCCCGCTGCGCAGCGGCGCGAGGGCGACAGCGAATCGCACGGCGGCGGGACTGGCGAACACCAGGACGTCGTCCTGCAAGGCAGCACGCATTTCCGCGCGCATGTCCGGGGAGTCCGCGGCGCGCAGCGACAATCCCGGCAGCAACACCGGCGTGCCGCCGCACGCACGCACGCGCCGCGCCAGCGCGACAGCCGTGCCGGCAGGCCGGGTGATGACCACCACGCGGCCCTGCAACGGCGGAATGTGCGGCTTGCGGCCCATGCGATATCCGACGACCAGCCCGCATCGCGCAGGCCACAGGCCACGAGTATAGCCGCGCGTGTGCACCGTTCCGCGGCGATCGACCAATGCCGCCGCCTATGCTTCGTCGCGAGCTTTCCAAGATCGAATGGCCGTCCAAAACCTTCAACCGTGCAGGTTGCGGAACTCGCGTTGCGTCATCCCCACGGTGGCCTTGAACTGCCGTTCGAACGGGTTGTGGTGGGTGAAGCCGCAGGCCAGGCCTATGTCGGCCGCGCTGCCGTCACCGCGCAACAGGCGCGTCGCCGCCTCGGTGCGCAACTTGGTCAACGCCTGCTGTGGGGTGGGCTGGGACACCCGGCGGAAGTGCCGTCCCGGTTGCGCCACCGACAGCTCCGCCAGCCAGGCCAGCGCACTCACGCGCACGCCTTCGGCGTAGTGCCGCTGCAGGTATTCCATCGCACACGCCAGCCGCGGATACGTGGGGTGGCGGCCGTCGGGATGCGGCAGGTCGCGCGAGATGCCGAGCACGCCGCACACCTCGCCACGCTGCCGATGCGGGTATTTGCAGGTGAGGCACCAGCCTGGTGCGCGGTTCGGCAGCAGGTGCACCTCCAGCTGGTTGGCGATGGCTTCGCCGGCCAACACGCGACGGTCCTGCGCGGCATGCGAGCTGCCCAGCGCAACGGGGAACAGCTCCGCCACGCTGTGCCCGATCACTTCCTCGCGCCGCTTCAGGCGCAGCCGGCGTACCAGGGTGAGGTTGGCGTGGGTGTAGCGCCCGGCCCGATCCTTCACGAAGAACACGACGTCGGGCAAGGCATCGAACAGCGTCTGCATGTCCTCGGCCGAGAGCTTCAGATCCCCGACACCTTCCCGCGATCGCAAGGAGATTCGCGCACGCTAGCAAAGGCCAAGGGCAGCAGTGGCGATTATGCGGAATTCCACATGGATGGACGGCGATCCATCGAAACCCGCGCACGGTCGGAAACGCTACTCGGCATGCGGGCAAACCGCCGCATGGTCGGAGCGTACCGATCTACAATGCGGCCTGCCCCGCCATCCCGACGCCATGAACGACTCCGCCGCCTCGTCCCTGCTCCGCTTCATCCGCGATGAGATCCCGCTGGCCCGGGCGATGGATCTCGAACTGTTGGCCCACGACGCTGATCGGCTCGTGCTGCGCGCGCCGCTGGCGCCCAACGTCAACGACAAGGGTTGTGCCTTCGGCGGCAGCCTGGTGAGCTTGATGACCCTGGCTGGCTGGGGCCTGGTGGAGTTGGCACTGCGCAGGCACGACCAGGACTGCGACGTGTTCGTGGGCGAATCCACCGTGCGCTACCTGCAGCCGGTGTGGGCGGACTTCCACGCCGAGGCCCGGCTTGCACCGGACGCGGACTGGACCGTGTTCTTCGACACCCTGCAGGCGCGGGGCAAGGCGCGCATCGAAGTGGCATGCCAGGTGCCCGGCACGGATGGCAGGCCCGCAGCCACACTGGCGGCCCGTTTCGTCGCCAAACGCCGCAATTGATACGCCAGGCGCTGCGCCGCAAAATGGAAGGATATCCGGGGAGAACCGCCATGCGCCGCATCCTGTTACCGCTCGCCGCCGTTGTGCTGCTCGCCGGCTGTGCCCAGAAGGCACGCAGCGACAACCTGGTCGCCACGCTCGGCGCCTTTGGCAGCGCGGTGCGCTGGAACGGGCTGCAGGCCGCGCTGCAGTTCGTCGACCCCGCGGTGCTCAAGGCGCACCCGCCCACCGACTTCGACCTGCAGCGATACAAGCAGGTGCGCGTGAGTGATTACGACGACGGCGCCGGCCCGGTGCCACTGGGCAACGACGAGGTGCAGCAGACGGTGAAGATCAGCGTGATCAACATCCACACCCAAGTCGAACGCAGCTTCGTCGAGCGCCAGGTCTGGCGCTACGACGACAAGGCCAAGCACTGGTGGCTGGAGAGCGGCGTGCCAGACATCGACGGCGGCTGAACCCGTATACTCAGCAGTTTGACCGTAACGGCGCGCCCTTCGCGCCGGTGGAACCGACATGCACGATTTCCTGCACAAGCTGCCCCAGTTCATCGGCAACCATGTGGCGCTGGCCGTACTGTTCGCGATCCTGCTCGCCGGCCTGATCGTGGTGCAGGTCAGCCTGCTGTTCAGCAAGGTCAAGGAATTGACCCCCGGCGGCCTGACCCACCTGATCAACCGCGACAACCCGCTGCTGATCGACCTCTCGGCCATCGCCGACTACGAGAAGATGCACGTGCCCGGCGCCCGCCACGTTCTGATGAGCCAGTTCGACCCCGAGCACAAGGACTTGGCCAAGGCCAAGGAGCTGCCGGTGGTGGTGATGGACAAGGACGGCCGCGGCAACTCGGCCAAGGCCGCGCAGCGGCTGGTCAAGGCCGGCTTCCTCAAGGTCTACACGCTGGGCGGCGGCGTGCTGTCGTGGCACGCGGCACAGCTGCCGGTGGCGAAGGGCAAGCAGTAGCCGCTACGGATGGATGCCGGCCCTGGCGGCCACGATGCGCGCCAGCACGTCCGGGGCGTAGTCGAACGAGTCGTAGTAAAGCCGCTCTTCCGGCAACCCAGCCGTCACGAATCGGTGGCGCGCCACCTCGATCATCGCGGGCGGCCCGCTCATGTAGACGTCGTGCCCGGCGAGGTCGGCATGGTCGGCCAGCACCGCCTCGTGCGCCAGGCCCACGCGCAGGCCTGAGGCCCGCCCCTCCTCCGACAACACCGCGTGGAAGCGCAGGTGCCGCGCCTGCCGCTGCCATTGCCCGATCAGAGGCAGCAGGTACAGGTCGGCCTCGCGGCGCACGCCCCAGTAAACGTCCATCGCACGACGGGTGCCCAGTTCGATGAAGTGCTCGACGATGGCCTTCACCGGGGCGATACCGGTGCCGCCGGCGACGAAGATCATCGGCCGTTCCGAATCCTCGCGCGCCACGAAGGTGCCCAGCGGCGCCTCGATCCGCAGCAGGTCTCCCACTGCCAGCCCGCCGGCCACGTGCGAGGTGAAGCCGCCGCCGGCGACATGCCGCACGTGCAGCTCGATCAGGCCATCCACCTGTGGCCCGTTGGCGATCGAGAACGGCCGGCGCCGCCCCTCATCCAGCAGCACGTCGAGGTATTGCCCTGGCAGCCATTGCAAGCGCGGCTCGCCCTCGGCGGGCTGCAGGTAGAGGCCGGTCACCTCGGACGCCAGCAGGCGCTTGCCGACCACGCGCACGTCGAGCTGGCGGCGCGCGATGTCCTCCACCGAGGCCACTTCTCGCGCCTCGAGCAACAGGTTGCTGGCAGGCACCGCCTGGCACAGCAACACGGCGCGGTGCGAGCGCTCGTCCGCGTCCAGCGCCAGCGGCGGGTTGCGCGGGTACTCGCAGCGGCCGGCCAGCAAGGTGGCCTTGCAGCTGCCGCAGACGCCCGAGCGGCACGAATACGGCAGCGCGATGCCGGCACGCTGCGCAGCCTCCAGCACAGTTTCGTCCACGGCCACGTCGAAGCGCCGGCCGGTGTTTTTGAGGGTGACGGTGTACACCCGCGCATTGTCGCCGCGATGGCCCAGGTCCGACAATGCGGTTTTCCGTAGGCAACGACCATCATGGGCATCTGGCAGCAGGACACCGATCTGGCACGCATCAACGACTGGAGCGCCAACACGCTGATGCAGGCGCTGGGCATCCGCATCACCGGCGTGGGCGAGGACTGGCTGCGCGGCACCATGCCGGTGGACGCCCGCACCCATCAGCCCTACGGCCTGCTGCACGGCGGCGCCTCGGTAGCGCTGGCGGAAACGCTGGGCAGCACCGCCGCCATGCTGACGCACGATCCCGCACGGTTCCGCGCGGTGGGCCTGGAGATCAACGCCAACCACGTGCGCGGCGTGCGCGAGGGCATGGTCACCGGCACCGCGAAGGCGCTGCATCTCGGCCGCAGCACCCAGGTCTGGGAAATCCGCATCGAGGACGAGCGCCAGAAGCTGGTGTGCATGTCGCGCATCACCATGGCGGTGGTGCCAGCTGAGGCAGTGGCGTCGCGTTGAACGCCGCCCCCTACGCCAGCCTCACGCCCGATCGGGTGCTCGACGCCGTGGGCGCCTGCGGCCTGTGGCCGGACGGCCGCCTGCTCGTACTCAACAGCTACGAGAACCGCGTATGGCAGGTCGGCATCGAGGATGCACCGCCGGTCATCGCGAAGTTCTACCGGCCAGGCCGCTGGAGCGACGCGGCCATCCTCGAGGAGCACGCCTTCGCGCAGGAGCTGGCCGACGATGACGTGCCGATGGTTGCGCCGCTGGTGTTCGAGGGCCGCAGCCTGCTGCACCACGGCGGCTTCCGCTACGCGCTGGCGCCGCGGCACGGCGGCCGCGCGCCGGCGCTGGAATCGCGCGAACAGTTGGAGTGGCTTGGCCGCCTGCTCGCGAGGCTGCACGCGGTGGGCACACGACAGTCGTTCGCGCACCGCGACACGCTGGATCGCCTGACGATGATCGCGCAGCCGATGCAGGCCGTACTCGCTTCATCCCTGCTGCCGGCACACCTGCACGGCGGCTACCGCAACGCGGCGCATCGGCTGGATGCGACCGTCGCCGCGCGCCTCGACGCCGTCGGCCCCGTGCGTAGCCTGCGCCTGCACGGCGACTGCCATCCCGGCAACATCCTGTGGACCGACGCCGGCCCGCACTTCATCGACCTCGACGACGCGCGCATGGGCCCGGCGGTGCAGGACCTGTGGATGCTCGCCAGCGACGACGCGGCGATGCAGGCGCTGCTGGACGGCTACGCCCAGCTACGCGACTTCGACCAGGCGGAACTCGCGCTGGTGCCCGCGCTGCGTGCGATGCGCCAGCTGCACTATGCCGGCTGGATCGCCCAGCGCTGGCACGATCCCGCCTTCCCCGCCGCGTTCCCGTTCGCGGCCGAGGCGCGCTGGTGGGACGAGCACATCGCCGACCTGCACGAGTTGGCCGACGCGCTGGAGTGACCGACCGCGCGAATGACGGCGCGCATGTCGCGCCGATAACCTAAGCTTCCGTTTTCCCCAGCGAGACCACCGCGTGCGCACCATCCTGTTCCGCCTGATCGGCATCTTCGAAGTGGCCGGCGGCTGCTACGGCATGATCCTGATGCTCTACCGCCTGCTGCCGTTCCGCGCGGGCGACAGCGTGCTCGCGCTGATCGGGCTGGCCCTGTATGCCTTCGTGCTGGTGTCGGGCGTGCTGCTGCTGGAGAACGACGCGCGCGGCGTGCGCTGGTCGAGCTGGGCGCAGCTGCTGCAACTGCCGTTGATCGCCACGCCGCTGTTCACCTACGCGCTGTACTGCGGCGGCTACGTCAACGTGTTCGCCACGCTGCACCTGCCGCCGCACCTGGAGCTGGCATGGCACTTCGGCTGGCAGGCTTTCCGGCTCGCCGTCGGCGAGCGGGTCGCCGCGCACCTTGGCATCAACCTGCTGGCGCTGCTTTCGTGGCTGGTGCTGAAGCTGCGTTGAGCCCGGCCGGCCGAGCGATCAGGTGAACACGATGCTGGCGATGGCACCGTTGGTGTCGGCGCGGGGACGCATCGACCCCTCCCAGCCGTACAGCTCGCACAGCCGGCGCACGATGGCGAGCCCCAGGCCCGCGCCGCTGCCACCCGCACCTTCGCCGCGCACGCCGCGCTGGAACAGGCGCTCGGCGTCCTCCGGCTTGATGCCGGGGCCGGTATCGATGACCTCGATGCGGCCCGCGCCCACTTCCACGCGCACCGTGCCCTCCAGCGTGTACTTGATCGCGTTGCCGATCAGGTTGGTCAGCGCCACCGACAGCACCGAGGCCGGGGCGTTCACGCTGAGCGGCTCGCGCGCCTCCAGCTCGATTTCCAGCGGCTTGCCGCGCACCTGCGGGCGCTGGCTCTCGATCACGTCGGCGGCGACCTTGGCCACCTCGGTGGTTTCGCCGCGGGTCGGGCCGCGCCGCTCGGCACGCGACAGCAGCAACAAGGCCTCGATCAGCTCGGTGGCCTGGCGCGAGGCGCGCTCGATGCGCTTCAGGCGCTCGGCCAGCTTGGGCGTGAGGTCCGGGGACCCCTGCAGCAGTTCGGTCGTGCTGGCGATCACCGCCAGCGGCGTGCGCAGCTCATGGCTGACGTCGGAATTGAACTCGCGGTCGCGTGCAACCATCGCGGTGAGCCGCGCCGAATAGTCGTCCAGCGCCTGCGCCAGCTCGCCCACCTCGTCGTCAGCGAAATGCTGCGCCAGCGGCTCTGCCTTGCCGGCCTTGCGGAAATCGCGGATGCGCTGTGCCAGCGACGTCACTGGCTTGAGCACCTTGCGCGAGAGCCACAGGCCGATGGCCAGCGAGAGCAGGCTGAAAAGCAGTACCACTGCAAACAGTGAAGTCACCAGCTGGCGCTTGCCCAGTTCTTCGCGACCGACGTCGTAACGCACGAAACCGATGATGCCGTCCTTGCGCCGCACCGCCAGTTTGTAGTGGCGCACCGCGCCGCTGGCGTCGGCCTCGGTGATGTCGTGCACGCCTGTGCCAAGGCTTTGCCAGGACAAGGGCATCTTGTAGAGCGTGCGGTCGCTCTTGATCCACGCCTGGATCAATTCCGAGCTGACTGGCTGATCCGGGTGTGCGATCACCTTGTCGACCGCCTGGTCTACGTCGTGCTGCAACGCCGACACCACCAACTGGTCCTCGACCTTGGCGCGTACGTACAACGAGGCCACAGCGAACAACGCGCTTAGGCCGAAGCCGAACAGCGCGAAGGAGAGGACGAGGCGGAATCGGAGCTTTCGGCGGGACTGCATCAGGCCTGGACTGCCTCGGGTTCGACCATGCGGTAGCCGATGCCGTGCCGCGTATGGATCAGCGGCTTGTCAAAGGGCTTGTCGATGGCCGCGCGCAGGCCATGGATGTGCACGCGCAGGGAGTCGGAATCGGGCAGTTCCTCACCCCAAACCTTCTGCTCCAGGTCCTGCCGCGTCACCACCGAGGGGCTGGCTTCCATCAGCGCCTGCAGTAGCTTGAGGCCGATCGGATTGAGCTGGATCGCCTTGCCGGCGCGGTTCACCGTGAGCGTGTCCAGGTTGAAGGTGAGG
>DAIDKO010000072.1 GCA_027450005.1 Rhodanobacter sp.
TTGGGCCTGGGCCATGCCGTGCTGTGCGCCAAGCCGGTGGTGGGCGACGAGCCGTTCGGCGTGGTGCTGCCGGACGACCTGATCTGGAACGGTGCCGGCAAGGGCGCGCTGCGCCAGATGGCCGAGTTGGGCGAACGCGAAGGCGCCGGAGTGATCGCGGTGGAGGAAGTGCCGCAGAACGAAACCGACAAGTACGGCATCGTTGACGCCACCCGCATCGACGAACGCAGCGCGCGGATCCGCCACATGGTGGAAAAGCCCAAGCCCGCCGACGCGCCGTCCAACCTGGCCGTGGTCGGTCGCTACGTATTGCCGGGCCGCATCTTCCAGTTGCTGGAGCAGACCACGCCCGGCGCCGGCGGCGAAATCCAGCTGACCGATGCCATCGATGCGTTGCTGAAAGAGCAGGGCAAGGTGCTGGCGTATCGCTTCGAAGGCACCCGCTTCGACTGCGGCAACAAGGCTGGCCTGGTACGCGCGACCATGCACATGGCGCTGCAGGATCCAAGCCTGGCGCCGGTGGTGCGCGAGATCGCCGCCACGCTCTGATCCAGCGCTGACCGGCATGGCGATGCCATGCCGGAATCGCCAGCGCGTCCTGCGGCACCGCCTCGGGCTCGGAGAACACACGCCTGGCGAGGTAATGGAAAAAAGGGCGCTTGGTCGGCCTTCTGCCATGCGCGGAAGGCCGACGTCTCCGGGTCTTGGGCTCTTCAGGTGTGCGTGGCAATTCCGGTGGTGCGTCGAACCATGTCTTCGAGGGCGGCGCTGCCGGGGCGCTGCACTTCTTCCGGATCCTGCGATGTACCCCGAGCCGCAGCGACGAACGGCCCTTGCAGGAACCTTGGTGCGGTGAGCCTGGCGCGACGAATGGGCTATGCTTCAGGGTCTTGCTGACGCATAGGGGGCGTTCGGGCATGAAGCAACCGCCTGTTCCGTCGTATTACGCCGACACGGCGACGCCGTACGAGACATACACGCCGTTGCAGGGACGGCAGGAAACACGCATTGCCATCGTCGGCGGTGGCTACGCGGGGCTGAACACCGCCCTGGGGCTGGCCGAGCGTGGCGTGCGCGACGTGGTGCTGCTGGAGCGCGAGCGTATCGGCTTCGGCGCCTCCGGCCGCAATGGCGGCTTTGTCTTCGCGGGCTATTCGCTGGGCGAACAGTCGCTGCTCGACCAGCTTGGCGAAGCGCATGCCCGTGCGCTGTTCGGCCTCACCACGGACGCTGTCGGGCGGATCCGCGCCCGCGTGGCGCAGTACGCCATCGCCTGCGATGCGGTGGACGAAGGCGTGATCTGGGCCAACTGGTTCCGTGACCCCGGGGTGCTGCGTCAGCGGCAGCGGTTGCTCGCCGAGCGCTTCGGCCTGTACTGGGACTGGCTGCCGCAGGAGGAATTGCGCGAGCGTGTGCTGAGCGACCGTTATTTCGACGGACTGTACGAGCGCAACGCGCTGCATCTCCACCCGCTCAACTACGCCATCGGCCTGGCGCATGCCGCGGCCGGGCAGGGCGTTTGCATCCACGAAGCAAGCGAAGTGCGGCACCTCAAGCGTGAAGGTACGCGCTGGCTGCTCAGCACCCCGCATGGCGAGCTGCTGGCCGAACAAGTCGTGCTCGCCTGCGGCGGCTACCTCGCCCGCCTGCGCAAGCCGATCGATCGCGCGGTGCTGCCGATCGCCACCTACGTGATGGCCACAGAGCCCCTGGGCGACCGCCTCGCCGAATGCCTTGCCACCCGTGCAGCGGTGTACGACACGCGCTTCGCCTTCGATTACTACCGTGGCTTGCCCGACACGCGGCTGCTCTGGGGTGGCCGCATTTCCATCCGCAACCGCTCGCCGCAAGCCGTGCAGCGTCTGCTCAAGCGCGACATGGCGCGGGTGTTCCCGCAACTTGGCGAAGCGCAGATCGACTATGCATGGTCGGGCCTGATGAGCTACGCGCGCCACCAGATGCCCCAGCTTGGCCGCGGCGAGGGCGACGACGCCGGCCTGTGGTGGGCGCAAGCATTCGGCGGCCACGGCCTCGCGCCTACCTGCGCGGCGGGCGAGTTGCTGGCCGCGGCCATCGCCGAGGGTGACGAAGGCTGGAAGCAATTCGCCGGCTATGGCCTGGCGAACACCCACAAACCGTTCGGCCTGGTCGCCGCGCAGCTCAATTACTGGTGGCAGCAGGCACGCGACGGATTCAAGACGAGGCTGGAAGGATGAGCGAAGCGGCGGCAGCAACCCAGGTGAGCGAGATCGGCTGGGCGGATTTCGAGAAGGTGCTGATCGTGGCTGGCACGATCACCCGGGTGGAAGCCTTTCCCGAGGCGCGCAAGCCGGCATGGAAGGTCTGGGCGGATTTCGGTCCGTACGGCGAACGCAAAACCAGCGCGCAGATCGTGGCGCTGTATCGGGCGGAAGAGCTGGTCGGCCGCCAGATCGTCGGCGTGATCAACTTCCCGGAGAAACAGATCGGCCCGTTCCGCTCGCAGTTCCTGCTCACCGGCTTTCACACGCCCGACGGCGTGGTGCTCACCGCCATCGAGCGCGCCGTGCCCAACGGTACGCGGCTGGCCTGAGGTGTTCGCGTTGCGTGAAGCCCGCGCGGGCGATGCCGCCGAAATCGCGCGACTGGCGCTGGAGCTGGGCTATCCGGCAAGCACCGAGGCCATCACGCCAGGCTGCAGTCCCTGCTGCCAAGGCCGCAGCATCGCATCGTGGTGGCGCAGCGCGGGCGGTTGCTCGGCTGGATCGCCATGGAGCGTCGCTACACGCTGGAGTCCGGCGAGTTCGTCGAGATCGTGGGGCTGGTGGTGGATGCGGCCGCCCGCGGCCATGGCGTCGGTCGCGCGCTGGTGGCGGAGGCCGAGGCGTGGGTGCTGGAGCAGGGCTTCGATGCGATCCGCGTGCGTTCCAATGTGGCGCGCGATGCGTCGCATCCGTTCTATGAGAGCCTGGGGTTTGCGCGCATCAAGACGCAGCATGCGTACCGCAAGGCGCTGAAATAGCGGCGTGCCGCCGCTAGGTGCGGTCCAGCCACACTTCCAGGCCCTGGGCGTTCAATTCGATGTCCATTGCCAGCAGTGCAGTGAGTGCCTCGCGCCCGTGCACCCAGCCGTGCTCCGCGGCGCGTGTGGCGTACAGGTCGGTCAATGCCTCGGCCAGTACGGCATGCCGATCCGGCCTGCCGTGCGCGGCATGCGCGATAGCGACCATCGCATCGATCTGCGCGTGCAGGTCGGCGGCCAGCCGTTCCACATCCTCGACGCGCCCGTAGTGGGTCAGGTACATCGCGGCAGGTTGCAACGCGACCAGGCGATGGATAGAGGCGTGCAACGCCTCCGGATCGAATTGCACCGGCGTGGTGGTGGGCAGCACGAAGGGACCGTTCGCGGTGTCGAACTCGCGGTACGACAGCCCGAACACGTCGCCGGTGAAGCAAGCATTGCTGCGCGCATCGTGAACCGTGAGGTGATGCTTCGCATGGCCAGGTGTGTCTAGGCAGCGCAGCACGCGGCCGGCAAGATCCACCACGTGGCCGTCGTTCGCTTCCACCACGCGCTCGGCAGGCACCGGAAGCAGGCGGCCGTAGCTCGACTCCATCACCTGTTCGCCGTAGACCGCGCTGGCGCCAGCCCAGAGCTGCGACGGGTCGATCATGTGCCGCGCGCCGCGCGGATGCACCACCAGCTTTGCATTCGGCAGGCGCGCCAGCAGCTCGCCCGCGCCGCCGGCATGATCCAGGTGCACATGGGTGAGGATCAGCCAGTCCACGTCCGCAGGTACGAGGCCAGCGTCGCCCAACGCAGCCAGCAGCCACGGCACCGAGTGGTTGGTGCCGCAATCGACGAAGGCGCCGCGGCCGTTCTCCACGATGAGGTACGCCGCGTCGAAGCGCGGCCGCACGAAGCCGGTGTCGATGGTGTGGATGCCGTGGGGTGTCATCGCCGGCTCCTTTGTGCCGAGGGTTTCCAGCGTAGCAAATGCGTGGCCATCCGCCGTTTCGGATATTGCGCCAAGGTTCAACCGGCAGCTTTGTAAAGTTATGTTATGACGTGCGGTCAACCCTGCTGTGTCTGGTACGTTGGGAACAGGCGCTGGGTTCGTGCATTTCGCAACAGGGGGCAACATGCAGCGTATTTTCATCGTCGGCTGTCCGCGTTCCGGGACCACGCTGGTACAAGCGATGCTGGCGAGGCACCCCACCGCGCTCTCCCTGCCGGAGACGGCGTTTTTCGAACACCTTTACGGCAATGCCGAGTGGCGCTGGGGTGACAGCGCCGCCAGGCCGCGGCGGCGCCTGCGGCAACGGCTTGGTCTCGCGCACAAACAGGGGCGCGAAGTACTGGACGCGTTGCGCGGACAGCTGCCGCACGACGTTGGCCGTTTCCCGCGCCGGCCGTTGCGTACCGCGCGCTGCGTGAGCCGCTTCATCGGCATGCTCGATGCCTGCGCGCGCGCTGATGGGCGTGGCGCGTGGATCGAGAAAACCCCCAGCCATTTGCTGTACATCCCTGAGATCGAACGCTACGTGCCGGATGCGCGCTTCGTACATGTAATCCGCCAGGGCGAGGACGTGCTGGCCTCGATCATGGATGCCAGCATGCGCTATGCGGAGAAGGGCATCTTCAGTGGCGGCACGGCGCGCTGGTCGCTGCGCTGGAACCGCGCCGCCAGCATCCATCGCGAGCACGCCCTGCGGCCGCACCACCACTTCGTGTTCCTGGAAGACCTGATCCACGACACGCCGGGCGAATGGCGGCGTCTGTGCGGCTTTCTGGGTTTCGACCCCAATGCGGAGCTGACCGGCAACGCCGACGGGCTGATCACCGACGTGCGTGAGGAGCCCTGGAAAAACGAGGCGGTGAGCGGGCAGCCGAGCAAGCCTCGGCGCAAGGCCGAGAGCATGTTTGGCCCGCAAGTACTCGAATGGTTGCAGCGTACCCTGATGCCCTACGACGAACTGCGCCGCAACTGCGCCCGGGGCGGGTAAAATCACCGCACACGATCGTTACTTGGCGGCCGGCACGCGGTTGTGCGAAGGCCGTGGTACGTGCGGAGGTACCCATGGCTACCGGATGGGCCGGCGACGGCGCCGTGCAGGATCAGATCGACGCCACCGTGGCCGACGCAGTGCAGCGTGCCCGCAACCAGTTGAAGCGCGGCCACAGTCTTGCACGCTGCGAGGAATGCGACGCGCCGATTCCCGAGGCGCGCCGCCTCGCCGTGCCCGGTGTGCGCCTGTGCGTGGCGTGCCAGCAGGCACAGGATGCGGAGCGCGCCGCCAACCTCTACAACCGCCGCGGCAGCAAGGACAGTCAGTTGCGCTGAACGCGCGCGCCTGCGCGTTCATGCAAGGCCCAGTGCGATTGGGCGACACTTCGCCTCTTTAGCATCACGCGAGGCGTGCTCTTGCCCGATTCCACCGTTTCCCGCGGCAGGAAACTGCTGTCCATCGCCGCTGCCGGCCTGCTGGCGTTGCCGGCGCAGGCGACATCCCGATCCGTCGCGGCTGATCCGCTCAGCGTGCACATCCGCAACGACCGCATGACGGTGCGCGTCGCCAATGCGCCGCAGGCCTATCTCTCCGGCACCATCAACGAGCTCGCCGTGGCACAGGTGCGGCAGTTGCTCGATTCGGGGAGGCTGCACCCGGGTACGGACATCTACCTGGACTCCTCCACCGGCGATGTCGCAGCGGGCATGGCGCTCGGCCGGTTGTTCCGCAGTGCACGCTTCAATACCCATCTTGGCACCTGGCATACCGGCCATGCACCGGCGCGGCCGGCCACCTGCCTCGATGCCTGCGCCTACGCCTACCTCGGCGGCGTGTACCGCTGGTCGCCCAGTGGCGCCGACCGCATCGGGCTGCGCGCCAACCTGTTGCCAGGCCGCATCGACGCGGCATCGTCGCAGGCGTCGGGCAGCTACCTGCAATCCATGGGCGTCCAGCCCGCGGACTTCGCCCAGGCGAGCACCCTGGTGATGAACGGCACCGCCTGGTGGGACGCCGACAAGCTGGTATCCGCGCGCATGGCCAACAACGGTCGCCTGCCGCTGGAGGCTGCCTACCGCAAGAGGCCTGGCGCGCCGCCGACGCTGCTGCTCTCGCAGACGGTGCGCGGCAAGCGGAGCCAGGTGACGCTGCAGTGCGCGCCCGGGCAAATCACCCTCGCCGCGCGCTACGACGTGGGGGTCGATCGCGCACCCTTGCTTGCCGCGCGCGCCATGTATGCCTACTTCGAGGTGGGCGAAGACCCCTGGCAGCAGCGTACCGGCAAGCGTCCGCGTGCGGATGGCGATGCGCTGGTGTTCTCCCGCCAGATGCCGTTTGCGCAGCTAGTGCCGGTGCTGCAAGCCGGCTCGCTGGGCGTGTGGTTCGAGATCACCGGCAGCCCCGTGCGCGTGGGCTTCTGGGTAGCCCCGTCGCAGGTATGGACACTCACTCAACCGTTCCTCGCGGATTGCCAGGCGCTGCAGCCGGGCTACGTGCCGCCGCGCGCTTCCGGGAAGCCTACCAAGCCCTCGTTCTGGCGGCGGCTGTTCCACCGGCATTGACGACACTGGCGATGCGCCTGCCATCGGCGCGTCCATTGACCACCGCACGGATCTGGCAGGGGCGCAGCCGGTGCTCTCGTCGGTATGATCCACCGCCTGCGCAGATAGCGAGCAGAAAACGAAGGGCGGCCGTGGGCCACCCCTTGTGTTGGAACGGAGATAGCTCCGGCGCCTCTGGCGCGAGCCTCTCCGTGCAGGAGTGGGCTCGCGCCGGGGGCGAGGGCGATTAAACTGCCTCGAAGATGCCGGCAGCGCCCATGCCGGTGCCGATGCACATGGTCACCATGCCGTACTTCTGCTTGCGGCGACGCAGGCCATGCACGAGGGTGGCGATGCGCACCGCGCCGGTGGCGCCGAGCGGGTGGCCGAGCGCGATGGCGCCACCGAGCGGATTGACCTTGGCGGGGTCCAGCTGGAGGTCGCCCATCACCGCCAGGGCCTGCGCGGCGAAGGCTTCGTTGAGCTCGATCCAGTCGAGCTGGTCCTGCGTGATGCCGGTCTGGCGCAGCGCCTTGGGGATCGCTTCCTTGGGGCCGATGCCCATCACCTCGGGTTTGACGCCGGCCACCGAGAAGCCCACGAAGCGGGCCAGCGGCTGCAGGTTGTATTCCTTGATCGCCTTCTCGCTGGCCAGCAGCACGGCGCCGGCGCCATCGGACATCTGCGAGGAGTTGCCGGCGGTGACGGTACCGCCGAACTGGCCGTTGCGGAACACGGTCTTGAGCTTGCCCAGCACCTCGGCGGTGGTGCCGGCGCGCGGACCTTCGTCGGCGCGGATGAGGCGGCTGTCGGTGACGATGCCGCGGGTGGCGAGGTCGGGGTAGCGGTCGTCGAGCTGGAACGGGCTGATCTCGTCGTCGAACTCGCCGGCGGCCTGCGCGGCCAGCGCGCGGCGATGGCTTTCCACGGCAAAAGCGTCCTGCGCCTCGCGGCTGACCTTCCACTGCTTGGCCACGTTCTCGGCGGTGATGCCCATGCCATAGGCGATGCCGATGTGCTCGTTGCTGAAGATCGCGGGGTTCATCGCGATCTTGTGGCCCATCATCGGCACCATGCTCATGCTCTCGGTGCCGCCGGCAAGCATCAGGTCGTCCTCGCCGAGGCGGATGCTGTCGGCGGCCATCGCCACGGCTTGCAGGCCGGACGAGCAGAAGCGGTTGATGGTGACGCCGGGCACGGTGTCGGGCAGGCCGGCCAGCAGCACGCCGATGCGCGCCACGTTCATGCCTTGCTCGGCCTCGGGCATGGCGCAGCCGATGATGGCGTAGCCGATGCGGTGCGGGTCGATGCCCGGCGCCTGCGCCATCACGGCCTTGATGACGTGAGCCAGCATGTCGTCGGGACGGGTGTTGCGGAACACACCGCGCGGCGCCTTGCCGACCGGGGTGCGGGTAGCGGCGACGATGTAGGCGTCTTGCACTTGCTTGGTCATGGGATTTGCTCCGTGGCGTCGCGCGTGGAGCGGCGACGCGTCTTCTGTTTTGATCGTCGTCCCGGCGCTGGCCGGGATCCAGTGTCGTTGTCGTGGGTCGAAGTCGCTGGGCCCCGGCCTGCGCCGGGGCGACGACGCATCAGTTCCTGAGCGGCTTGCCGGTGGTCATCGTGTGCGCGATGCGGGACTGGGTCTTGTCGGTTTTGGCGAGCTCGACGAAGTGCTTGCGCTCCAGCTCCAGCAGCCACTCCTCGTCCACCAGCGAGCCGCGCTCGACGTCTCCGCCGCACAGGCAGTCAGCGATGCGGGTGGCGATGGCGATGTCGTGTTCGGAGGCGAAGTAGCCGGCCTGCAGGTTGGCCAGCGAGGCCTTGAAGGTGGCGGTGCCCACGTCGCCGGCGACCGGCACGTTGCGTTGGTACAGCGGCGGACGCCAGCCGGATTCGGCCAGCGACAGCGCCACCTGTTTCGCCACGTAGAGCAGTTCGTAGGGGTTGAACACGATCACGTCGCTCTCGCGCAGCAGGCCCATGTTCTTCGCCTCGATGGCGCTGGGCGAAACCTTGGCCATCGCCACCGTTTCGAATACCTTCTTCAGCGACTCGAACGGGTCGGCCGGGTTCGCCTTGGCTGCGCGCACGGCCAGCTCGTGCAGGCCGCCGCCGGCAGGCAGCAGGCCCACGCCGGCCTCGACCAGGCCGATGTAGCTTTCCAACGCGGCCACGGTGCGTGCGGAGTGCATCTGGAACTCGCAGCCGCCGCCCAGCGCCAGGCCGCGTACCGCGGAGACCACCGGCACCAGTGCGTGCTTGATGCGCATGCTGGTGCGCTGGAAGTTGGCGACCATCTTCTCGAAGTCGTCGAACTTGCCGGCCTGCAGCAGGCCCAGCGCACCCTTGAGGTCGGCGCCGGCGGAGAACGGTTCGCCGTTCTGCCAGATCACCACGGCCTTGAGCTTTTCCTCGGCGATGCCGATGGCGTGCTGGATGCCGTCGAGCACCTGGTCGTTGACCGTGTGCATCTTGGTCTTGAACGAGAGGATGCCGACACCGTCGTCGCCCAGCGTCCACAGGCGCACGCCGTCGTTTTCCCACACGGTGCTGCCCTGGTCGAAGGTCTCGCCCAGGATGGGGTCGGGGAACAGCTGCCGCGCGTAGACCGGGTGCTCGGAGCGCGGCTTGGCCTTGCCGTCGGCGGCGGACCAGGAGCCGTCCTTGCCGTGCACGCCGTTGCGCCCGTCCAGCACCCAGGCAGGCAGCGGGGCACCGCTCATCGCCTTGCCGGCGGTAATGTCCTCCTGCACCCACTGCGCTACCTGTTGCCAGCCGGCGGCCTGCCAGGTCTCGAACGGGCCGAGCTTCCAGCCGTAGCCCCAGCGGATGGCGAAGTCCACGTCGCGCGCGGTATCGGCGATGTCGGCGAGGTGATAGGCGGTGTAGTGGAACAGGTCGCGGAAGGTGGCCCAGAGGAACTGCGCCTGCTTGTCCGCAGAGGCGCGCAGCTTGGCGAACTTCTCGGCGGGGTTCTTGATGGCGAGGATGGCGGCCACCTCGTCCGAAGCCTTTTGCTCGGAGAGGCGGTAATCCTGCTTCGCCAGGTCGAGCACCACGATGTCCTTGCCGGCCTTCCGGTAGAAGCCGGCGCCGTTCTTCTGGCCCAGCGCGCCCTTCTCGATCAGTCCGCTGAGCCACACCGGTGCCTTGAAGTAGGCGTGCCACGGGTCGTTCGGCAGCGTGTCGGCCATGGTCTTGATCACGTGCGCCATGGTGTCAAGGCCGACCACGTCGGCGGTGCGGTAGGTGGCGCTCTTCGGGCGGCCCACGGCCGGGCCGGTGAGCGCATCGACCACGTCGAAGCCCAGGCCGAATTGCTCGGTGTGGTGCATGGTGGCCAGCATCGAGAACACGCCGATGCGGTTGCCGATGAAGTTGGGCGTGTCGCGGGCGATCACCACGCCCTTGCCCACGGTGGTGACGAGGAAGGCTTCCAGGCCGTCGACCACGGCGGGATTGGTGAGCCGGGTCGGAATGACCTCGACCAGATGCATGTAGCGCGGCGGGTTGAAGAAGTGCACGCCGCAGAAACGATGGCGCATTTCCTCGGGTAGCGCTTCGGCCAGGCCGTTGATCGACAGGCCTGACGTGTTCGACGCCAGCACCGCGGCGGGTGCGACGTGCGGGGCGATCCTGCGGTAGAGATCCAGCTTCCAGTCCATGCGTTCGGCGATGGCCTCCACGATCAGGTCGCAGCCTTCCAGCAGGGCGAGGTGCTCGTCGTAGTTTGCCGGGACGATGGCGGCGGCGAGGTTGGCGTCGGCCAGCGGGGCGGGCGAGAGCTTCTTCAGGTGCTCGATGGCCTTGAGCGCGATGCCGTTCTTGGGGCCTTCCTTCGCGGCGAGGTCGAACAGCACGGTTTCTACGCCGGCATTGGTCAGGTGCGCGGCGATCTGCGCACCCATGACGCCGGCGCCGAGCACGGCTGCCTTGCGGATGCGCAGCGCCGGGGTAGTGGTGGATGAAGCGGTCATGGAAGTCTCCGGGTGAAGGACGGCTTGCGAAATGGAGTCGGGCAAAGGTGGTCGCACGGCTGTGGCCGCGCGGTGAATTCAGTTGGCATTGAGTCCGGCGGCGGCGAAGCGGATCAGGTGCTGCACCGTCTGCTCGCGATGGACGCGCTCGCTGACGTCGCTTTTGCGCTGGATCATGCCGAAGCCGGACATGGCATGGGTCAGCGCGCCGGTGGCCAGGTCGATGCGCCAGTAAAGCTCCTCCTTGCTCAGTTGAGGCAGCAGGCGAGCAAACTCGGCAGTGAACTGGCGCATTACGTGGCCGTAGTTCTCGGACAGGAACTTGCGCAGGCTGTCGTCGTGCTCGGCAAAGGCACGCGCCAACACGCGCATGAACAACGAGCCTTCCTCCTCATGGGAGAGCTCCAAGGCGGGACGGATGAAGGCGTCGAGCACGTCCTCTAGCCGGGTGCCGGGCTGGCCGGCCACCTTGGCCAGCGCGGCCAGGCGCTGTGCATTCAGCGCGTCCAGCCGGCGCCGGAACACCTGCTCGACCAGCTTCTCCTTGGAGCCGAAGTGGTAGTTCACCGCGGCGAGGTTGACCCCGGCGGCGCTGGTCAGCTGGCGCAGCGACGCACCGTCGAAGCCGCGCTGGGCGAACAGTGCCTCGGCGGCGCCAAGTATGCGTTCCTTGGTGGAGCCGGTGCGTTTCACGGGTTGATTCATCCCACGAGTCCAGGGGAAGGATTCAAACGATCGTTTGAGCATACGCGTGCGGATTGCCCGCCGTCAAACCGGACGGCGGCTGTCCCGTCGACGGCTTGCGAATGGAACAGAATCTGTCAAACTTCGCGGCCTAAATCCGCATTCCGAGTCGGTTTTGGTCATTTGCGGCACGATGCCGACGTCTCACACTTTTCCCCTTCCCGGAGCACACCCATGGCGCTGGAGCGCACCCTTTCCATCATCAAGCCCGATGCCGTCGCCAAGAATGTGATCGGTGAGATTTACAGCCGTTTCGAGAAGGCCGGTCTCAAGGTGATCGCCGCCAAGCAGAAGCAGTTGTCGCGCGCCGAGGCCGAAGGCTTCTATGCCGTGCACAAGGAGCGTCCGTTCTTCAAGGCGCTGGTGGATTTCATGATCTCGGGCCCGGTGATGATCCAGGTGCTGGAAGGCGACAACGCCATCCTCAAGAATCGCGAGCTGATGGGCGCCACCAACCCGAAGGACGCCGCGCCGGGCACGATACGCGCCGACTTCGCCGACTCGATCGACGCGAATGCCGTGCATGGTTCCGACGCTGCCGAGACGGCGGCCGTTGAAATCGCGTATTTCTTCGCCGCTACGGAAATCCACTCACGTTGATTTGTGCGTTCATCCATGAATGCGAAGATCAAAAAGAAGCGGCCATCCGTGGACCCACCCCTTAAGAAAAGCCCACAGACTCAAAGGTCGTGAATACCCCGATATCCATTTCATCCGACCATCCCGGCACCGTCGGCAAGGTCAACCTGCTCGACTTCGATCGTCAGGGGCTGCGCGATTTCTTCGCGCAGCTCGGCGAGAAGCCGTACCGCGCCGAGCAGGTGATGAAGTGGATCTACCACCACCTCGAGTCCGATTTCGCCAACATGACCGACGTGGGCAAGGCGTTGCGCGCCAAGCTCGAGGCCAGCTGCCACGTCGGTCCGCCACAGACCTTGGTCGACAAGGCCGCCGCCGACGGCACGCACAAGTGGTTGCTCGGCATGGACGGCCGCAATGCGGTGGAGGCGGTATACATCCCCGAGCCCACCCGCGGCACGCTGTGCGTGTCCTCGCAGATCGGCTGCGCGCTGAATTGCCAGTTCTGCTCGACCGGTGCGCAGGGCTTCAACCGCAACCTTGCCACCGCCGAAATCATCGGCCAGATGTGGGTGGCGGCGAAGCAGTTGGGCAACATTACCCACCAGAACCGGCGCATCACCAACGTTGTGATGATGGGCATGGGCGAGCCGCTGGCGAACTTCGACAACGTGGTGCGGGCGATGAGCCTGATGCGCGACGACCTGGGGTTCGGCCTCGCGTCCAAGCGCGTCACGCTGTCCACAGCCGGCATGGTGCCGATGATCGACAAGCTGTCGGAAACCATCGACGTGTCGCTGGCGGTGTCGCTGCATGCGGCCAACGACGAATTGCGTACCGAACTGGTGCCGCTCAACAAGCGTTATCCACTGGCCGAACTCACTGCCGCCTGCCAGCGCTGGATCGCGCGTAAGCCGCGCACCTCGATCACCTTCGAATACACCTTGATGAAGGGCGTGAACGACCAGCCGGAGCAAGCGAAGCAGCTGATCCGCTTCATGCGCAAGCTGCCGACCTGCAAGGTCAACCTGATCCCGTTCAATCCCTTCCCGGGCACGCGCTTCGAGCGTTCGGACGCGGAGACCATCCGCGCGTTCCAGACTCAGCTGCTCAATGCCGGCATACTCACCATGTTGCGCCGCACCCGCGGCGACGACATCGATGCGGCCTGCGGGCAACTGGCCGGGCAGGTGAGCGACCGCACCCGGCGCAGCGCCGGGATTCGCCAACGTGTGGACCATGAGGTGACGCATGCGCTGTAAGCCGCTGGTGGTGCTTGGCCTGTCGCTGGCCGTGGCTGGCTGCGTGACGGTGGGAGGGGGCGGCAACAACGGCGGTTTGCAGGACACTAAGCCACTGCCCAAGACAAGCAAGGCCGAGCAGCGCAAAGACGCAGCCCGTATCCATACCGAGTTGGCCCAGCATTATCTCGCCGATGGTGATCTGCAAGATGCTCTGGCCAAGCTGCAGCTCGCCTTGAAGTTCGACCCGAACTATGCGCCGGCACAGACCGTGATCGCGGTTGTGTACGAACGTATCAACAACCTGCCTGCGGCCGAGGAGCATTACCGCAGGGCCGAGGAGTTGGAGCCCACCAAGGGCGATCCGAACAACAACCTGGGCCAGTTCCTCTGCCGCATCGGCAAGCAGCAGGAAGGCATCGGCTATTTCCGCAAGGCGGTGGCCGATCCGTTCTACACCACGCCCGAGGTGGCGCTAACCAACGCCGGTATCTGCCAGATGAGCATCGGCGACCTGGCCAGCGCGGAAGTCAGTTTCCGTGACGCAATCGCGCGAAATCCCCGCTATGGGGACGCCCTTTTTCATATGGCCGAAGTACTCTATCGGCAGGGGGATGCGTTTCGTGCGCGTGCTTTCATCCAGCGCTTCGATGCGCTGGGTCAACCCAGCGCGGCCGCCCTCAAGCTTGGTTACGACATCGAATCGCGTTTGGGCAATACGGATGCAGCCCATAACTATCTCGGGCGTCTGCAGAGCCAATTCCCGGACTCGGAGCAGGCCCACGCCCTGAAAGCCACTGCCAGCCGTCCATGAACACCATGCAGCCTTTTCAGCCAGACCAGGAGCCGGTCGTGGCCGACCAGCCCAACGACCCTACGGATGCCCATGTCGTCATGCAGGTGCACGTCGATCCCGACGTGGCCTTCGGCAACCGCCTGCGCGCGGCACGCGAGGCGCGTGGGCTGAGCCTGGAAGGCTGCGCCCATGCCCTGAAGCTGCCGCTGCGCGTCCTGCAAACGCTTGAGCAGGGCGGTCACGACGGACTCGATTCGCGCATTTACCTAGCCAGCTACATCGGCAAGTACGGCCAGCACCTCGGTATCGACGACGCGGCGATTCACGCCGAAGTGGCACGCATTCGCCAGGTCGAGCCGCCGCTGGTGGCCACCGGTGGTATTTCGCATTCGCGCTTCCTGTTCGACCGCTATCGCACGGCCGCAACCTATGTGGTGCTGACTGCGGTCATCGTCCTGCCGACGATCTGGTTCGGTGTGAGCGGCACACTGAATCGCAACGTTGCCCACCTGACACCGTTGGATGCCTCGCCGGTGGCGCAGCAGGACGCACAGGCCGCCGTGCCGCCCAAGCCGAGTGCGCACCCCGTTGCCGCGCCGGATACTCAGCCAACCCCTTTGCAACCGGCGCAGGAGCAACCCCTCATGGCGTCGATGGCGCCGTTTCCGAACATAGGCAGTGACGGCGCCCAGCCGCAGCCCGGCAGCGACGTGCCGGCGGCTTCCGTCGAGGACGCAGCGGTCGCCGGCGCCGGGGCGCACAGCCTCAGCCTCAATCTTGGCGCAGCCAGTTGGGTCGAAGTCACCGCGCAGGACGGCACGCGGCTGGAATACGGCTTGCTGCCCGCCGGCGCCAGCAAGACCTGGCGCAGCGACCAGCCCCTTGACGTACGCATCGGCAATGCCGGCGACGCGCAAGTGAGCATCGACGGCCAGCCGGTGGCGCTGGATGGTTTCCGCCACGCCAACGTGGCGCACTTCCGCATGCGCATCGCGGACGGCAAGGCTGCTGCAGCCAACCTCTGACCCGCGTTTCCGCGCCAGAAAGCCATCCGATCGGTTATGCTTGCCCATTCTCCGTCCGCGATCGGGCGGAGGGTGACGGTGAGCATTTTCCGCTCTCGGACACGCGCCGCACGACACGCGCGATTTCCACCAACGGTGAAGCATGGCATTCGACGCATACGACGACTACGAACAAAGCGAACGTGTCCAGAAATGGCTCCGCGAAAACGGCCTCTCGATCGCGGTGGGCATCGCGATCGGCCTGGTCGGCATCTTCGGCCTGCAGCAGTGGCGCAAACACCAGGCCAACAATGAAGCGGCCGCCGCCATGCTGTACCAGCAGGTCCAGGTGGCGCTGTCCAGCGGCAAGCCCGACGCGGCGACCGCTTTCGTCGACGAATTGATGAAGGACTACGCCAAGTCGCCTTATGCGATGTTCGCGGTCAGCGACCGCGCCAAGCAGGAAGTGCAGGACAAGCAGTTCGGCAAGGCCATCGCCTCGCTGCAGTGGGCCGAGGCGCATGCCGCCGCACCGGTGCTGAAGTCGCTGGTGCAATTGCGTTTAGCCCGCGTACAACTGGCCAAGGGTGATGGCCAGGCTGCGTTGGCGACGCTCGACGCGATTCCGGCCGGGCAGTATGCCGGCTTGACGCTGGAACTCCGTGGCGACGCGCTGGTCAAGCTGGGACGCGCCGACGACGCACGCAAGGCTTATCAGGCGGCGCTCGCGGCACTGGGTAAGGACGCGCCGCAGCATGCCGTCCTGCAAATGAAGATCGACGATCTGGCCGTGGCCGGGAAGCAGGGTGCATGAAACACGTGGTGAAGAGGAGCGCATGGTTGCTTGCCCTGGGCTCGCTGGCTTTGCTGGCCGGCTGCAATTCCTTCAAGAAGAAGAATCTCGAGCCGCCGACGCCGCTGGAAAAGCACTTCACGCCTACGGTGCAGGTCAGCAAGGTGTGGAAGGCGCGTATCGGTGACGGTGCCGGCATCAGCGGCGTACGCCTGCGCCCCACCGTGGTGGATGGCGTGCTGTATGCGGCGAGTACCGACGGCAAGATCGCCGCGTTCGATGCCGCTAACGGTAAGCAGCTTTGGGAGAAGAGCACCCGGATCAAGGGCTGGTTCGGCTGGGGCGACAAGAAGAAGCAGCGCCCTGATGCCCTTTACGCGGGCGGTCCTGCCGTGGCCGGCAACCTGCTTGTCGTCGGCACGCTGGACGGCCATGTCTACGGCATGAATCCGAAGGATGGCAGCCGGCTCTGGGCTTCCGAGCTCGATTCCGAGGTGATCGCTGCGCCGGCGATCAGCGGCGACCTGGTGATCGTGCGCACGCAGGACGGTCGCGTCTATGGCCTGGATGCCGCCACCGGCAAGCGCCGCTGGGTCTATGACCAGGGCAACGTGCCCACGCTCAGCCTGCGTGGCTACGGTACGCCGCTCGCCGCGAACGGCGTGGTGTTCATCGGCAGCGACGACGGCAAGCTGGTCGCGTTGCGCCAGGACAACGGCGAGAAGCTGTGGGAGCAGCGCCTTGCCAACGGTGATGGCCGCACCGACATCGAGCGCCTCGACGATGCCGATGGCGGAATCTTGGTCGACGGCAGCACGCTGTACGGCGCCGCCTACCACGGCAACCTGACTGCGATCGACGGCCCCAGCGGACGCCCGATGTGGTCGCACCCATTCTCCACCTACACCTCGTTGGCACTGGGCGGCAACACCATCTACGGTGTCAACGACCAGGGCGAGGTATGGGCGTTCGACCGCAGCAGCGGCTCGGACATGTGGAAGAACGCCAAGCTCAAGTACCGCTGGCTCACCGGTCCTGCGGTGCAGGGCAACTACGTGGTGGTGGCCGACGCCTACGGCTACGTGCACTGGCTGCAGTCCAGCGATGGTGCGCTCGCCGCACGCATCCGCCTGTCGAAGAAGCCGATCCAGGCCCAGCCGCTGGTGGTGGGCGACACCGTGTATGTCGAGGACGTGAAGGGCCATATCGGTGCCTACCGCCTCGCCACGCACTGATCGCGGGAAACAGGCTCTGCCATGTTGCCCGTCGTCGCCTTGGTCGGTCGTCCCAATGTCGGTAAATCGACCCTGTTCAACGCGCTGACGCGCAGCCGTGACGCCCTGGTGGCCGACCTGCCGGGCGTCACCCGCGACCGCCACTACGGGGTCTGCCATCTCATCGAGGAGCGGCCGTTCGTGGTGGTCGACACCGGCGGCCTCTCCGGTTCGGACGAGGGGCTGGAAGGGCTCACTGCACAGCAGGTGCGCCTTGCCATCGACGAGGCGCAGGCGCTGGTGTTTGTGCTGGATGCGCGCGACGGCCTGTTGCCGCAGGATCGCAGCATCCTGGACGAGCTGCGCCGCAGCGGCAAGCCCATCATCGCCGCGGTCAACAAGACCGACGGCCTCGACGAGCAGGCCGCGCTGGCCGAGTTCGCCGCCTTCGGGATCGCCGCTACGCTGCCGCTGTCCGCGGCGCACAACCGCGGCACCGACCGCCTGCTCGCTGCGCTGCAGCCACTGTTGCCCGAGGACGCGCATGAAGAGCTCGTGCCGCACGAGGACGACAGCATCCGTGTCGCCATCGTGGGCCGTCCGAACGCGGGCAAATCCACCCTGATCAATCGCCTGCTCGGCGAAGACCGGTTGATCGTCTCCGACGTCGCCGGCACCACGCGCGATCCGATCCGCGTGCCACTGGAGCGCGACGGCCGCAAGTACACCCTGATCGACACCGCCGGCGTGCGCCGCCGCGCGCGCGTGGAGGAGGCGGTGGAGAAGTTCAGCGTCATCAAGACGCTGCAGTCGATGGCCGCCGCGCAGGTCGTGGTGCTGATGGTCGACGCGCGCGAGAACCTCGCCGACCAGGACCTCACCCTGATCGGCCATGCGCTGGACGAGGGCAGGGCGCTGGTGATCGCGGTGAACAAATGGGACGGCCTCGACGCCTACCAGCGCGAGCGCTGCCAGGAAGCGCTCGCACGCCGCTTGCAGTTCGTGGAGTGGGCGCGGCACGTCTACATTTCCGCGATGCACGGTTCGGGCCTGCGCGAACTGATGCGCGCCATCGTGCGTGCGCACGCCTCGGCGACCAAGGAGTTGGGTTCGTCCGACCTCACGCGCACGCTGGAGAAGGCCTACCAGAACTACCAGCCGCCGCTGGTGCGCGGGCATGCGCCCAAGCTGCGCTTCGCCCATCCGGGCGGCAGCAATCCGCCGACCATCGTGATCCACGGTAGCCGCACCAAGCATATTGCGCCGGCCTACCAGCGCTACCTCGAGAACTTCTTCCGCCAGCGCTACAAGCTCGAAGGCACCTCCATTCGCATCGTGTTCCGCGAAGGCGAGAACCCTTACGCCGGCAAGAAGAACGTGCTTACCGAAGGCCAGATGCGCAAGCGCCAGCGCATGATCCGCGAGATGAAGAAGCGCGGTAAGTAGGTCGCTACACTGCCGGTATGCCTTCGCCCACCCACCGCGACACCCTGCTGGCCGAGCTGCGCGGCCGTATCCCGGAGATCTCACCCGCCGATGCGCTCCTGCGCCAGGCGCAGGGTGCCTTGCTGATCGACGTGCGCGAGGAGGGCGAACGCGCCGCCGGCATGCCGGCGGCTGCACTGGGATTGTCGCGGGGTTTCCTGGAGCTGCGCATCGAGCAGTTGGAGCCGGATCGTGCGCGTCCCATCCTCGCGCTGTGCGGTAGTGGCATGCGTTCGCTGCTGGCGGCGGAAACGCTGCGGCGCATGGGCTATCGCGACATCGCCTCGGTGGCTGGCGGCTTCGAGCGCTGGAAGACCGAGGGTCTTCCGGTGAGCGCCGGCACGCTGGATGCCGATGCCGTGGAACGCTACGCGCGCCAGTTGCGCCTGCCCCAGGTGGGCGAGGCGGGGCAGGCGAAGCTCGCGGCGGCCAGGGTCGCGCTGCTGGGCGCCGGCGGCCTTGGCGCGCCCGCCGCGCTGTACCTCGCCGCGGCAGGTGTCGGCCAACTCACCCTGATCGACGACGACCGCGTCGAACGTTCCAACCTACATCGCCAGGTGATCCATGCCGACGCCCGCGTGGGCATGGCCAAGACGGAGTCCGCGCGGCTGGCGCTCAACGCGCTGAACCCGCGCGTGCGCATCGAGGCGCGCACGGAGCGGCTGCGTGCCGACAACGTCGAACGCCTGCTCGATGGCCACGACCTGGTGATCGACGGTGCCGACAACTTTCCCGCGCGCTACCTGCTCGCCGCCGCGACGCGGCGCCTGCGCCTGCCGATGGTCTACGGCGCGGTGGAACGCTTCACCGGCCAAGTCAGCGTTTTCGACCCGCGCCGCGACGACTCGCCGTGCTACCGCTGCCTGTTCCCCGAGCCACCGTCCGCCGCCGAAGCGCCCAACTGCAGCGAGGCCGGCGTGCTCGGCGTGCTGCCCGGCATCGTGGGCCTACTGCAGGCCACCGAGGCCATGAAGCTGGTGCTGGGGCTGGGCGGGCCGCTGGTCGGCCGCCTGCTGTCCTTCGATGCGCTGGGCATGCGCTTCCGCGAGACGCGCCTGCCGCGCGACCCAGCCTGCCCGGGCTGCGGCGCGCAGGCGGTGTTCGCCGGCTACGAGGACGTCGCCAGGATCTGCGCCGTGGACGGTCCCTAGCTAGCCGTCTGCGGCGTGCCAGGCCGGTACG
The DNA here is from genome assembly GCA_027450005.1 of Rhodanobacter sp. Classification (GTDB taxonomy): domain Bacteria; phylum Pseudomonadota; class Gammaproteobacteria; order Xanthomonadales; family Rhodanobacteraceae; genus Rhodanobacter_A. The sequence continues at coordinate 19,549 of DAIDKO010000072.1, forward strand.
GTGTGGTGCCTGAGTTTCTGCTCGGCCATGTTGAGCAGGTTCAGCGGGCTGACGCTGTGGTCGCTCAGGCGTTCGGCGATGGCGAAGCCGGGCTGTTGCTCCGGGCTGGACTTACCCTCCACGCAGACGCGGCCCAGCACCTCTTCCAGCGTGGCCGGATCGGCACCGATGGCGAGCAGGCCCAGCCGGCTGTTCGACCAGCGCACGGCCTGTATTCCCCGTGGCAGCGGTTGCTGCAGCCAGCTCGCCATGCGTGCCAGCGGACCGTTGCCGGTGCCGTGCCGCAGCTCGGCTTCGCTACCGACCGGCACGGGAGCGGCGATCACCCCGATCGTCATCGGCCGGGTCTGGTGCCCGCGCTCGTGCCAGTACAGCTGCAACAGATCCAGTGCCGCGGCGCGCTTCATCAGGCCGGTCTCGGCGTCATAGTCCTGCAGGCGATGGCTTTGCCACAGCAGGTTGAACTGCAGCACGCCGGCCAGCAAGGCCGCACCGCCGGTGACCAGCAACACCCAGAGCGCTGCCCACTGATCGGCGCGGACCGCGCCGAAGCCCGCGCCGTCCATGTCCGCCGCCAGCGCCATTGCGGCGATGGACAGGGCGATCGGCAGCGATTCCAGCAAGGTCATAGGGAACAGTGCCAGGCCCGAAATGTAGATGAGCGGCAACTGGCGGTAGAGCGACATGGCCGCGAGCTGCAGTTGCGACACCGTTCCGCCGCCATGCCGCCACGCATCGAAGCTGGGCTGTGCATACAGCGCGAATAGCGCTGGAACGGCCACCAGGCCCATCAGGGTCAGGTACGAGGTCAGCCAGGTGGCCCGCCTGACCAGCGCCAGCGAGACGATCAGCAACACGCCCAGGCAGGTTGCCGCGGCCACGCGGCCCACGATCAGCGCATCGACCATCTCGGGCGGGAACACCAGCACGTCGACCAGGATCCACAGCACCACCAGGATCATGAAGGTCCAGGCCAGCACCTCGGTGCGGCGCAGGATGATCTGCGCACGTTCGTGCAGGAACATCGGCGAGGCCGGCGAGGGCGGGCGGAACAGGAAGCTGCGGCGCCCGTCCGTCGTGCCGACGAAGTAGGACAGCTGCTTGTGCAGGAAGGCGGCAGGATTCATCGAAGTTCCCTTGGCGATGTGGAACGGAATGCACCGGATCCGCTCGCGGCGCCATGCGTGGAGCGAGGCGCGGGAGCGGTGGGTGGCGCTCGGGCATGGTAGGCAGGCGGCCCGCGCAGCGAATTGACCCACGGCAATTGCGCGCCATCTGCCGGCGACGGCGGCGCTGTGGATTGGTTCGGCGCGAAGCCTCAGGCCGGGATGGCGGCGCCGGGTTACCGATCGGTACGGGTCATCACGTACACGGCCATTTCCACCGCCCCGCCCAAGGCCGGCAGTTGGCGACACTCGACCGCCTGGAAGCGGGCGCCGATCTTTTCCGCGGTACGCCGGCTGGCCTGGTTTTGCGGGTGCGCCAGGATCTCGATGCGGGCCAGTTCCAGGCGCTCGAAGCCATAACGGGCCAGCAGCCGGGCCGCGGCCGCGGCGATGCCCTCGCCCTGGCGCGACTGGCGTACCCAGTAGCCGAGGTTGGCACTGCGGTGCTGCGGGTCCAACTGGTTGAGGCCCACCCCGCCCAGCAGTCGCCCGTCGGCATGGTCGAGGACGGGCAGGGCGTACTGCTCGCCGCGTGCCAGGCTTTCCCTGCAGTGGGCGATCCAGACCTGCGCATCCGCCAGGTCGTAGCCGGCGTGGCACCAAGGCAGCCAGCGCCCCACGCTGGCCAGCGATTCGCGTGCGGCTTCCCGCAGCGGTTCCGCATCCCGGGCCTGCCAGGGACGCAGTTGCAGTCGGCCATCGGTGAGCTGCAGTTGCGCGTCGAGGTCGGCGGTGGGCACGGGCATGCACGGTTCCGTTTGTGTGTGCGTGGGCCAGCCACGATAATGCCGGGCTTTGCAGGCAGTCACGATCATGAGCGCACGCATCCTCGACGGCAAACGCATCGCACAGGAATTGCTGGAACGCATCGGCAGGCGCGTTGCCGAACGCAAGGCGCAGGATCTGCCGGCGCCGGGACTGGCGGTGGTGCTGGTGGGCGACGACGCGGCCTCGTCGGTGTACGTGCGCAACAAGCGCAAGGCCTGCCACCAGGTAGGCTTCCGTTCCTTCGACTACGACCTGCCCTCGGCCACCACGCAACCCGAGCTGTTCGCCCTGATCGATCGCCTTAATGCCGATCCGGCGGTACACGGCATCCTGGTGCAGTCGCCGGTGCCCGGGCACATCGACGAGGACGCGCTGGTCGACCGTATTGATCCGCTGAAGGACGTGGACGGCTTCCAGGCCATCAACGTGGGTCGGCTGGCGCTGCGCCGATTCGGCCTGCGCCCGTGCACGCCCAAGGGCGTGATGACCCTGCTCGGCCACACCGACCGCCCGGTGCGTGGCCAGCATGCGGTGGTGGTGGGCGTCTCCAACCACGTCGGCCGGCCGCTCGCGCTGGAGCTGTTGATCGCCGGCTGTACCACCACTTGTTGCCACAAGTTCACCCGCGACCTGGAAAGCCACGTGCGGCAAGCCGATATCGTGATCGTCGCCGTGGGCCGGCCGGGGCTGGTAAAGGGCGAATGGATCAAGCCCGGCGCGGTGGTGGTCGATGTCGGCATCAACCGCCTCGACGACGGCCGGCTGGTGGGCGACGTGGAGTTCGATCCGGCCGCCGAGCGCGCCAGCTGGATCACGCCGGTGCCCGGCGGCGTGGGTCCGATGACCGTGGCCACGCTAATGGAGAACACGCTGGAAGCGGCCGAGGCGCGCGACGCGCGCTGAGTCATTCAGCCATTGCGCTGGCAGCATGCTGCGGTGCCGCGTATAATCCTCTCTTTGCCGCGGGGCTTACCATGCGCATACTCGCCGAGGCGCTAACCTACGACGACGTCTACCTCGTTCCGGGCCATTCCACCGTGCTGCCGCGCGACGTGGACACCTCCACCCGGCTCACCCGCAACCTGCGCCTCAACATCCCCATCGTTTCCGCGGCGATGGACACCGTGACCGAGGCGCGCCTCGCCATCACCATGGCGCAGCAGGGCGGCATCGGCATCATCCACAAGAACATGACGCTCGAGCAGCAGGCCGCCGAAGTGCGGCTGGTGAAGAAGTTCGAGGCGGGCGTGATCCGCAACCCCTTCAGCGTGAGCCCGGAGACTTCGATCCGCGAAGTGCTCAAGCTGACCCGCGCGCACAGCATCTCCGGCGTGCCGGTGGTGGAGGGCGGCAAGCTGGTCGGTATCGTCACCAGCCGCGACATGCGCTTCGAGCGCAAGCCGGAAGACCCGGTGCGCAACATCATGACTAGGCAGGAACGCCTGGTGACGGTGAAGGAAGGCGCCAGCCAGGACGAGGTGCTGCAGCTGCTGCACAAGCACCGCATCGAGAAAGTGCTGGTGGTCAATGACGACTTCGAGTTGCGCGGCCTGATCACCGTGAAGGACATCCAGAAAGCGCGCGACAACCCCAACTCGGTGAAAGACCGCAACGAGGCGTTGCTGGTCGGCGCCGCCGTGGGCGTGGGAGGGGACACTGAGCGCCGCGTGGAAGCGCTGGTCGAGGCCGGCGTGGACGTGCTGGTGGTGGACACCGCGCACGGCCATTCGCAGGGCGTGATCGACCGCGTGGCCTGGGTGAAGAAGCACTACCCGCAGGTACAGGTGGTGGCCGGCAACATCGTCACCGGCGACGCCGCGCTGATGCTGCGCGATGCCGGCGCCGACGCGGTGAAGGTCGGCGTGGGCCCCGGCTCGATCTGCACCACCCGAGCGGTGGCCGGCGTGGGCGCACCGCCGATCACCGCGATCGACCTGGTGGCCACGGCATTGAAGGACTCCATCCCGCTGATCGCCGATGGCGGCATCCGCTATTCCGGCGACATCCCGAAGGCGCTGGCCGCGGGCGCGAGTTCGGTGATGCTCGGCTCGATGTTCGCTGGCACCGAGGAGTCGCCGGGCGAAGTGGAGCTATTCCAAGGGCGCTCCTACAAGAGCTACCGCGGCATGGGCTCGATCGGCGCGATGCAGCTTGGCTCCAAGGATCGCTACTTCCAGGACAACGAAGCCGACACCGACAAGCTGGTGCCCGAAGGCATCGAAGGCCGCGTGCCGTACCGTGGTTCGCTGCGCAACATCATCCACCAGCTGATCGGCGGCCTGCGCGCCTCGATGGGCTACCTCGGCGCGGCCACCATCGACGACGTGCGCAACAAGGCGCAGTTCGTCAAAGTGACCTCGGCCGGCGTGACCGAGGCGCATCCGCACGACATCCAGATCACCAAGGAAGCGCCGAACTACCGGCTGAATTCCTGAGGCAGGTCGGGCGGGGGCATTCCCTGCCCGAACCGCGATTCATGCATTAGGCCGCTTCCGCTTCTGCGGGGACGGCGCGATCCATTCCGGACCCCTTTCCGACCCGCCCGAGTCCGATGCAGAACATCCATTCCGACAAGATCCTCATCCTCGACTTCGGCGCGCAGTACACGCAGCTGATCGCGCGCCGCGTGCGCGAACTCGGCGTGTACTGCGAGATCTGGGCCTGGGACCACGACCCAGCCGAGATCTTGGCATTCGGAGCCAGGGGCATCATCCTCTCGGGCGGACCTGAGTCGACCACGCTGGGAGGTGCGCCCAAGGTACCGCAGGAAGTGTTCGACTCGGGCCTGCCGATCCTCGGCATCTGCTACGGCATGCAGACACTGGCCGCGCAGCTGGGCGGCGCCACCGAGGCCGCCGACGCGCGCGAGTTCGGCCATGCGGAAGTGGACATCGTGGCGAAGAGCCGCCTGTTCGACGGCTTGAGCGATCACGCCGGCATGCATCGCCTGGACGTCTGGATGAGCCACGGCGACCACGTCGCGAAGGCGCCACCGGGCTTCACCATCACCGGCACCACCGACCGCATTCCGGTGGCCGTGATGGAGAACGAGGACAGGCGCTGGTACGGCGTGCAGTTCCATCCAGAAGTGACCCACACGAAGCAGGGCAGCGCGTTGCTCAAGCGTTTCGTCACCGAGATCTGCGGCTGCGCCACGCTATGGACCGCGGCCAACATCATCGAGGACCAGATCGCCCGCGTGCGCGAGCAGGTCGGCGAGGACCACGTGCTGCTCGGCCTGTCCGGCGGCGTGGATTCCTCCGTCGTCGCCGCGCTGCTGCACCGCGCGATCGGCGACCGGCTGACCTGCGTGTTCGTCGATACCGGCCTGCTGCGCTGGCAGGAAGGCGACCAGGTGATGGCCACCATGGCCGAGCACATGGGCGTCAGGGTGATCCGCGTCGATGCCGCCGCGCGCTACTTCCAGGCGCTGGAAGGCGTGGCCGACCCCGAGGCCAAGCGCAAGATCATCGGCCGCCTGTTCGTGGAGATCTTCGACGAGGAGTCGGCCAAGGTCACCGCAGCCGGGCATGGCCACGTGAAGTGGCTGGCGCAAGGCACCATCTACCCCGACGTGATCGAGTCGGCCGGCAGCAAGACCGGCAAGGCGCATGTCATCAAGAGCCACCACAACGTGGGAGGCCTGCCCGAGCACATGAAGCTCAAGCTGGTCGAGCCGTTGCGCGAGCTGTTCAAGGACGAGGTGCGCCGCATTGGCGTCGAGCTCGGCCTGCCGCGCGAAATGGTCTACCGCCATCCGTTCCCCGGCCCGGGCCTGGGCGTGCGCATCCTCGGCGAGGTGAAGCCGGAATACGCCGAACTGCTGGCCCGCGCCGACGCGATCTTCATCGAGGAACTGCGCAAGGCCGACCTGTACGACAAGACCAGCCAGGCGTTCGCCGTGTTCCTGCCGGTGAAGTCGGTCGGCGTGGTCGGCGACGCGCGCGCCTACGAATGGGTGATCGCGCTGCGCGCCGTCGAGACCATCGACTTCATG
>DAIDKO010000073.1 GCA_027450005.1 Rhodanobacter sp.
CCGGGATAAAGCCCGGCGTGTTCGCCGGAGAGATCCAGCCGCACGGTGAAGGTGTGCGTGGACGGGTCGGCGTACGGAAACACGGTGACCTTGCTCGCCTTCAGCCGTTCGCGACCGCCGTCGTACTGCACCTCCGCCGTGTCCGAGCGACGGATCGCCTGGGCCACGCTCTGCGGCACCTTCACCTCAACGCGCAGGTCCTTGAGCGAAGCGATGCCGATCAGCTGCTGCGCGAACGGCGGACCGGTCACCGCCTCGCCCACCTGCACGTAGCGCTTGGTGATCACGCCGGCATAGGGCGCACGCACCACTGTGTACTTCTCCGTCTGGCCGGCCTGGCTCCACTGCGCCTGGGCCGCCTCCAGCGCGCCTCTGGCGGCATTGCGCTGCGCCAGCGCCTGATCGTAGTCCGCCCTCGAAACGTAGCCTTGCGGATAGATTGCTGCGAGGCGCTTGAAGTTGGCCTCGGCATTAACATAGGCGGCCCGCGCCGAGGCGATCTGCGCCTGCGCTGCGCGCGTCGCGGACTTCTGCTCGACGTTGCTGAAGCGCACCAGCACTGCGCCTTCCGGCACCACGTCGTTCACGTCGTGCGGCAGCTCCATCACGCGGGCGTCGGTCTGCGCCGTGAGCACGGCCGCGTTGACCGCTTCGACGGTACCGTCCCATACCTGCCGGTTCGGCGCTTCGTCAGGGCGTACCACCAGCGAGGCCAACGGGGGCGCGGCGCCCTGTTGCCGCGCAGGTAGCTGCTTGCCGCCGCTGCAGGCGGCGATGGCCATGGCCAGCAAGGCGGGCCACAGGATTCGGGAAGCTCGATTCACGGCACGGTTCCGGTGCAGGCTGACATTATTTCTGGGAAGGAAAAGCGCAGCCGGAACGCAAGCCGAAGAGCGCCAGCACCTTGGCCAGCGGGCAGAAGCCGGTGAACGCGGACTGCAGAAGGTTAGCGCCCACGAACAGCGTGAGCAGCAGCCACCACGGCGACACGAAATGGGCCAGCGCGACGCTCAACAGCACCATGCTGCCGGCGAATGCGAGTACGAAGCGATCGATGTTCATGGAAATACTCCGTGGAAAGGATACGTCTCAGTGACGGGGCGCGTCGGGTTTCAGCGATTCGATCCGCAGCATCCTGAGCATCAGCCGCTCATAGAACGGATGCGTGTTGCCAGTGCGGACCTTGCGCAGGTGGTAGCGTTCGAACAGTACCTTGGCATAGTGCACCCATCTGCCGACGCGCGCCCACGTCACGTTGCGCGGCGGGATCTGCGGCAGCGCCACGAACGCCGCGCCGGTGTCGCCCATGTCCGCCAAGCATACGGCGTTCCAGGTGGCGCGTGCCTCGGCCGGCCTGCCGGCCAGTTCGTCGCGCAGGTTCTCGGCGATGGCGCCGACCATTGATTCGATCATGAAGCCGGTCTTCGGCGCGCCGGTCGGCACTGGCGTGACCTCGACGGGTGGGATCGCCACACACACGCCGGCCGAGAAGATGTTGCGATAGGTGGGATTGCGTTGGTGCTCGTCGATGACGACGAACCCGCGCGGGTTGGTAAGCCCCTCGATGCCACGCAGCGCGGGAATGCCGGTGAATGCTGGAAGCAACATGGCAAAGGCGAACGGCAACTCGTGCGACTGCGCCACCGCGCCCCTGGCGTCGACTTCGTCGAGCTTCAGGTTGCCCGACTCGACCGAGGTGACGCGCGCATTGGTGACCCAGCGGATGTCGCGCTCGCGCAGTATCGATTCCAGCAGGCCCTTCGAGTCGCCGACGCCGCCAAGGCCCATGTGGCCGATATAGGGTTCGGGCGTAACGTAGGTCATCGGCACCCGGTCACGCAGCCGGCGCCGACGTAGGTCGGCGTCGACTATCAGGGCGAATTCGTAGGCGGGTCCGAAACAGCTGGCACCCGGGGCGGCACCGATCACCACCGGACCCGGATTCGCCAGCAGCGCCTGGTAGGCGCGCCAGGTTTCGTCAGCATGTGGCCCGGTGCAGATCGAGTGCGTGTGCCCGCCCTCCGGCCCAAGGCCCGGCACCTCGTCGAACGCGAGCCGCGGACCGGTGGTGATCACCAGGTAGTCGTAAGACAGGTCCTGACCATCGACCAGGTGCACACGGTTCTCGGCCGGAAGCACGTTTTGCGCCGGCACGTCGATGAAGCGGATGCCATGGCGGCGCATGGGCTCGGCTACCGCAACCCGGATCGCTTCCTGCTTGCGCCAGCCCACCGCCACCCAGGGGTTCGACGGGGTGAACTGGAAATAAGGACTGTCGCCGACCAGCGTCACCTCGTGCGCCGCGCCGAGCGCCGCCTTGATTTCGTATGCGGCGGCCGTACCACCCAGCCCCGCGCCTAGGATCACGATCTTTGCCATGGAGCTTTCTCCGCAGCCGGTATCAGGATGGGTACTCGCCCTTGCGGGCCCTTTGATGCATGTCAAGCAGCCAGACGATTCGTTAGAACTAATTTAGAGATATCTTATTTAGAGGATCATGCTAAAGTCAAGCACCGAATTTGCCGGCCCCTTTCCTTCGGAGGCGCCATGCCGACCACTGCCAAGCACGACTTGACCGCCATGCGCGAACGGGCCGAGGAAGCCTCGCGGCTGCTCAAGGCGCTGGGCAACCCGCAACGCTTGCGCGTGCTGTGCCTGCTCGCCGGCCAGGAAATGTCGGTGGGCCAGATCAACGAGGAGCTGGCCGACCTCAGCCAGTCGGCGCTCTCGCAACACCTCGCCAAGCTGCGCGACGAAGGCCTGGTGCGCACGCGGCGCGAATCGCAGACGATCTGGTACACGCTGGCGCACGGACCGACCGAACAGATCATCGCCACGCTCTATGGGATCTACTGCGCCCCCGAGGACGGGCCGCTGTGCGCGTCCTCGTCGCGTAAGCGCACCGGCAACCGGAGGTAGCTGGCGCCGTTGCCTTCCGGTGGCGGCAGCCTGCCGCCGCGGATGTTTACCTGCAGCGCCGGCCAGAGTAGTCGCGGCACAGCCAGGGTGGCGTCGCGCGCGTTGCGCATCGCCACGAAGTTCGCCTCCTCGATGCCATCGCGCAGGTGGATGTTCGCCGCCCGCTGCTCCTGCACCGGGATCTCCGCGCGCGCGTCGGCGCCGGCCGGCGGATAGTCGTGGCACAGGAACATGCGCGTCGCCGGCAGCCCGTAGAGCCGTTGAACCGAACGATACAGCGCATGAGCGTCGCCGCCCGGAAAATCGCAGCGCGCCGAGCCGCTGGTCGGCGAGAACAAGGTGTCGCCGACGAACACCGCGTCGCCGACCAGGTAGCTCATGCTGTCCGAGGTGTGGCCGGGCGTGGCCAGCGCCTGCACGGCCAGCGCGCCCACCTGCAGGACGTCGCCATCGCCCAGCAGCCGGTCGAACTGCCGCCCATCGGCGACCATGGCGTCGTCGCCGAGGTTCAGGCGTTCCTTGAAGGTCCGCTGCACGCGGACGATGCCTTCGCCGATCGCCATCCGTGCACCGGTGCGCTCGCGCAACCATGCCGCAGCCGACAGGTGGTCGGCATGCGCGTGGGTTTCCAGTATCCACTCGATGCGCAGCTTCGAGGCTTCGGCGGCGGCCAGCACGTTCGCCGCACTCAGCGTGCGCGCCTCGCCCGAGGCGATGTCGAAATCCAGCACCGGATCGATCAGGACGGCCGCATCGTCGCCGGGCGCGTGCACCAGGTACGTCCAGGTGGCCGTGTCCTCGTGGCGGAAGGGAATGACGTTCGGATGCATGGGCAGCTCCTGCGCGGGCTTGACTGGTACATTAGACACTACTAATTTACATCCATCGACGCAAACCGTGGAACCCGAATGAGCAACTATCTACCGAACCAGTGCTGCCCGGAGGCACGCCTGCTTTGCGGCGGCCAGCCCAGCGAAGCGCAACTCGCGGATTTCGCCGCGGCCAATCCGCACGGCTGCGTGGTCAACCTGCGCCCCGCAGCGGAAACGGCCGGATGGGACGAGGGCACCGTCGCCCGCCGACTTGGCCTGGCCTACGTGCATATCCCGGTGGCCGGCCCGCAGGACCTCACCCCGGCCAATGCCAAGGCGCTCGCAAGCGCGCTGGACGCGCATGCCGACGCCGCGCTGCTAATCCATTGCGCCAGCGGCCAGCGCGTCGCCGCCCTGCTGGCCTTGAAGGCGGCATGGGTCGACGGCCAAAGCGCGCGACAGGCCATGGCCACCGGAAAATCGGCCGGCTTGTCGGCCCTGCAGCCGCACGTCGAGGCCCGCCTGCCTGGCTGAGGCGCGGACTGGCCACCCACAGCGGATCACGGCCGGCGGTTCGGGCTAGAATGAGAGCCCGGCGGCCGCGACCGGCCGTCCGTTCCCATTTCATCGAACCGGAGGAAGGTTGCCCATGGGCATCAAGGTCGGCATCAACGGCTTCGGCCGCATCGGCCGCAACGTGCTGCGCGCCGCAGTGCAGAATTTCGCCAGCGACATCGAAATCGTGGCGATCAACGACCTGCTGGAGCCGGATTACCTCGCCTACATGTTGCGCTACGACTCGGTGCACGGCCGCTTCAAGGGCGAAGTGTCGGTCGAGAACGGCAAGTTGGTGGTCAACGGCAAGACGATCCGCCTGACGCAGGAGCGCGACCCGGCCGCCCTGAAGTGGAACGAAGTGCAGGCCGACGTGGTGATCGAATCCACCGGCCTGTTCCTGGACAAGGCCAGCGCGCAGAAGCACCTCGACGCCGGCGCGAAGAAGGTGATCCTGTCCGCGCCGTCCAAGGACGACACGCCGATGTTCGTCTATGGCGTAAACGACAGGACCTACAAGGGCGAGGCGATCATCTCCAACGCCAGCTGCACCACCAACTGCCTGGCCCCCATAGCCAAGGTGATGCACGACAAGTGGGGCATCAAGCGCGGCCTGATGACCACCGTGCACGCCGCGACCGCCACGCAGAAGACTGTCGACGGCCCGAGCAACAAGGACTGGCGCGGCGGCCGTGGCATCCTGGAGAACATCATCCCGTCTTCGACAGGTGCGGCCAAGGCGGTCGGCGTGGTGATACCCGAGCTCAACAAGAAGCTCACCGGTATGAGCTTCCGCGTGCCGACCTCGGACGTCTCCGTGGTGGACCTCACCTGCGAGCTGGAGAAGCCGGCCACCTACGCCGAGATCTGCGCAGAGATGAAGGCGCAGAGCCAGGGCGCGCTGAAGGGCGTGCTGGGCTACACCGAGGACAAGGTGGTCGCCACCGACTTCCGCGGCGAGACCTGCACCTCGGTGTTCGACGCCGACGCCGGCATCGCGCTGGACTCCACCTTCGTGAAGCTGGTGAGCTGGTACGACAACGAGTGGGGCTACAGCAACAAGTGCCTGGAAATGGTGCGCGTGGTGGCAAAGTAAACCCACCGCAAGATCGCCGAAAAAGCCCGCCTCGCGCGGGCTTTTTCGCAGCTACCCACCCGGCTTCCCGGCCACACTAACTTGCTGACCGGCGCGCGTGAAGCGAACGCCAGCCCCGCATCTTCCGTCGTGGTGCCGGCGCCCCGCCCCGATGGCGGAACCTTTGACTCGTTTCGCAAGCAGCTGACCTGAATCAGCGCGGCGCGACCGCGCGGCTGGGACAATTTCGCGCACCGGAACAGGGGGACGTCGACCTCGACTCAACCGCCGTGCTGCCGCTGCTGGACGAAGCCGCACCGCACGCCACCACGCACGACGACGAGACTCCCGCACCGTGAATGCCCTGGACGAAACCCGCATCGCCACCCTAGTCGACCGCTTCTACGACAAGGTGCGCGCCGATGCCTCGATCGGCCCGATCTTCGACGCCGCGGTGCACGACTGGCCCGCGCACAAGGCACTGCTCGTCCGCTTCTGGTGCTCGGTGGCGCTGGGCGCGCACAGCTACCGCGGCAACCCGATGGCCGTGCACCGCGGGCAGACCGCCATACGCGCCGTGCACTTCGCACGCTGGTTGGAATTGTGGCGCGAAACCACCCGCGAGGTGCTGGACGAACCCGCCGCCGTGCAGATGCAGGACTACGCCGACCGCATCGGCCGCAGCCTGCGCATTGGCATGGGGCTGCCCGAACGACTGGACGTGCGTCCGCTCGGCATCCCGGTGGTGTCCGCGACCCGGTCGTGAGCCGTCGCGCCGACGGACCGATGGCTTCGCGCCATGGCCGGCAACCCAGCTGCCGGCTCGTCCGCAGCCATGACCTCCGGCGATGTTCAGCCGGCATGCCAAGTGGCATGGTGCGGGATCGAATGCCCCGCGGAGTCAGTCCCATGCGCCCCACCCTGCTCAAGCTCAGCCTCGCCCTTGGCCTGGGCGTCGCCGCCCCGGCCCAGGCCGGCGCCACGCAGCCCGCACAGCCGCCGCTCACCACGTTGACTAGGGACTCCGGCACGCCGGAGCCGGCCGCGCAGAAGCGCGTGCACTTCGACCACGCCGAGCTCCACATCGCAGTGCATCCGGACACCCGCAGCATCAACGGCAGGGCCACGCTGACCTTCAGCGCACTGGCACCCACCGACGTGCTGCTGGTGGACTTGGACCGCAACCTTCCGGTAAGCGCGATCAGCGTGGACGACCAGGCGCTGCCAGCCAGCGCGTGGAGCAATCCCGACGGCCGCCTGCGCATCCAGCTACCGCACACCGTGGCCAAGGGCAGCCAAGTCAGTGTGACCATCGCCTATGGCGGCAGGCCGCATGTGGCGAAGCGGGCACCGTGGGACGGCGGCTTCGTCTGGAGCCACACGAAGGATGGCCAGCCCTGGGTGGGCAGCGCGGTGGAGGGCGAGGGCTGCGACCTGTTCTGGCCGTGCATCGACCAGCCCGACGGTAAGCCGGACCTGGTCGACCTCTACGTGAACGTGCCCAAGCCGCTGGTCGCGCCGGGCAACGGCGTGCTGGTCGGCGTCAACGACAAGGATGCCACGCGCACCTGGCACTGGCGCGCCAGGCACCCTACCACCTACGCGATATCGATCAACGTCGGGCCGTACAAGGAGCTCACCGGTACCTACAGGAGCCGCTACGGCAACACTATCCCGCTGCAGTACTGGTACCTGCCCGGCGAGGAAGCGCAGGCGAAGCAGTTGTTCGCCGAGTT
>DAIDKO010000074.1 GCA_027450005.1 Rhodanobacter sp.
CTCTAGGACTAGCTGCTTACCTTGTCGTTACTAAACCGTGCACTTTGGGGAGCAACCATGAAAAACGCCCTGACGGCCGCGCTGCTGCTGGCACTGGCGGCTTCGCCCGCGCTGGCGGCGGACACCCGGATCGTGGCGCCGGTGGATACCGCGATCACCGTGGACCAGGCGCCGCATCCGTTCAACGTGCGCGACCTGGTGATGATGGATCGGGTGAGCGACCCCCAGCTTTCGCCGGACGGGCGCTATGCCGCGTACACCTTGCGCAGCACGGACTATGCGGCGAACAAGGGCGTCAACGCGATCTACTTGCAGGACCTGGCGGGTGGCGAGCCACGCCGCGTGGTGAACATGGCCGCCAACACGCCGCGCTGGTCGCCGGACGGGCTCAGCCTGTATTTCCTCGCGCCGGTGCATGGCGTCACGCAGCTTTGGCGGCGCAGCGTGGCCGATCTGCTGGGCGGTGGCCACCGGCCACCGATCAGCTTCGCGCCCGTGCAGGTGAGCCATGGCCCGCTGGACGTGCAGGCCTACAAGCTGTCGCCGGATGGTCGCAGCGTGCTGCTTTCCTATGCGGTGTTCACCGACTGCGGCACGCTGGCCTGCACTCAGGGCAAGCTGGACGCACGCGCGAAGGACAAGGCCACCGGCACGATCTACAAGAAGCTGTTCGTGCGGCACTGGGACACCTGGTCCGACGGCACGCGCAACCAGCTCTACCTTGGCCGCTTCGACGCGAAGGGGCAGCTGCCGGCGGAGCCAACCCTGCTTTCGCGCGGTATCGACGGCGACATCCCCAGCAAGCCGTTCGGCGACGACAGCGAGTTCGCGTTCTCGCCCGACGGCAAGACCGTCTACTTCGACGTGCGCATCGCCGGCCGCAGCGAGCCATGGTCGACCAATTTCGACATCTACAAGGTACCTGCCGACGGGTCCGCGGCGCCGGTGAACCTCACGGCCGCGAACAAGGCCTGGGATGCCTGGCCGGTGCCTTCGCCCGACGGCAGAACGCTCTACTACCTGGCGCAGAAGACGCCGGCGTTCGAGTCCGACCGCTTTGCCATCATGGCGCTGGACCTGGCCACCGGGGCGAAGCATGAGGTCGATCCGCACTGGGATCGCTCGCCAGGCGACATGGCGATTTCCGCGGACGGCAGGACGCTCTACGTCACCGCCGATGACGAAGGCCAGCATCCGCTGTTCGCGGTGGACACGGCCAGTGGCACGGTGCGGCAGCTGGTCGGCGATGGCGAGGTGGAGGGTTACTCGCTGGCCGGTTCGCGGCTGCTGGTTGCGCGCAGCGACCTCAAGCATCCCACCGACCTCTACACCGTGGACGTCGGTGGCAAGGATCTCGAGCAGGTCACCAACTACAACACCGAGCTGCTGAAGAACGCGCACGAGGGTGATTTCGCGTTCTTCACCTTCAAGGGCTGGCACAACGAGCCCGTGCAGGGCTACGTGGTCAAGCCTGCGGACTACCAGCCCGGCAGGAAGTACCCGGTGGCCTTCATCATCCATGGCGGCCCGCAGGGCGCGATGACCAACGGCTGGAGCTATCGCTGGAATCCGCAGACCTACGCGGGGCAGGGCTTCGCCGTGGTCACCATCAACTTCCACGGCTCCACCGGCTACGGCCAGAAGTTCACCGACTCCATCTCGGGCGACTGGGGCGGCAAGCCGCTGGACGACCTCAAGCTGGGCTGGAAGGCCGCCCTGGCGAAGTACAGCTTCCTGGACGGCAACCGCGCCTGCGCGCTGGGCGCAAGCTACGGCGGCTACATGACTTACTGGATCGCCGGGGTGTGGAACAAGCCGTGGAAGTGCTTCGTCGACCACGACGGCGTGTTCGACATGCGCATGATGTACTACGCCACCGACGAGCTGTGGTTCGAGGAGCACGAGAACGGCGGCCCGCAGTACGCGGTGCCGGCCAACTACGAGAAGTTCAACCCGCTCGACCACGTCAAGGACTGGCGCGTGCCGATGCTGGTGGTGCACTCGGGCCACGACTTCCGCATCCCGCTGAGCCAGGGGCTGGGCGCCTTCACCGCGCTGCAGCGCCGCGGCATTCCCAGCGAATTCCTCACCTTTCCCGACGAGAGCCACTTCGTGCTGAAGCCGCACAACAGCGTGCTGTGGCATGACACGGTGAACGCGTGGCTGAAGAAGTGGACAGCTGAACCGCACAAGTGACATCCGGCTGCAGGGGCGTACTTCGTGCGCCCCTAAAGCCATTTCGCCCGTTTCAGTCCGATGTAGATACCGCCCACCACGCACACCACCACGCCGATGATCAGCGGATAGCTCCAGGGTTTGCCGAGTTCGGGCATGTGCTGGAAATTCATGCCGTACCAGCTGGTGATGAGCGTGGGCGCGGCGAGCATCGCGGCCCAGCCGGCAAGCTTCTTCATCACCTCGTTCTGGCCGAAGGTGACCAGCGACAGGTTCACGTTGATCGCCGCGGCGAGCATTTCGCGCATCGCGTTGATCGAGTCGTTCAGGCGCGTCACGTGGTCGTGCACGTCGCGGAAGTACACACGCAGTTCGTCGGGAATCAGTTGCGGGTGCAGGCGCACCAGCTGGCTGATCACGTCCTGCAGGGGCGACACCGCGAGGCGCAGCGTCATCAGGTCGCGCTGCATGTCGTACAGGCGCCGCACGGTGTCGCGGTTGAAGCTGGCGGCGAAGATGTCCTGTTCCAGCTCCTGCAGTTCCTCGCGGAAGTCGCGCACGATGGGCAGCAGGTTGTCCACAATGAAGTCGAGCACGCTGTAGAGGCCGTAGCTCGGCCCCAGCGCCAGCAGCTCCGGCCTCTGCTCGCAGCTGCGTCGCGCCGGCATATACGAAAGCGATGCGCCATGACGCACGGTAACCAGGTAGCGCGGTCCGAGGAAGACGTGCGTTTCGCCGAAGGCGATGTGGCCGGCGTCCAGCTGCGCCGTCTGCACCACGATGAACAGCGAGTTGCCGTAGGCCTCAATCTTGGTGCGCTGGTGGGCGCTCTGCGCGTCCTCGATGGCGAGGTCGTGCAGGTCGAACTCTTCCTGCAGCTTCAGCAGCAACGCCGCATCGGGCTCATGCAGCCCCACCCACACGAAGGTGTCAGGCTCCTTCAGCACGTCGCTGATCGCATCGACGCTTACGTCGCCGATGCGGTTGCCGTCATTGCGATAGGCAACGCAGTTGACCACCATTCGGGTGTCGGTCGGCGTGGCTTCGGCTGCAGCGGATGCGGAGGCAGGCATGCCTGCATGATGTCGCGCAGGCAGGGATGGGGCAATGCGCGGCGTCAGGCAGCCTTATGCCGCAGGCTCCACGCCAGCGCCAGCCAAACCGGCAGGGCGAACAGGATCCACGGCTGATTCTGCTGCACGGTGCCGGGCAGCATGTGCAACAGCACGGCGGCAAGCGCGGCGAGTAGTTGCAGCACCAGCACGATGTCGGCGAAGCGCGTGGGTGCGAGGCCGCGGCGCGCATGCCACAACGCGGGCAGCAACAGGAAGGCGAGCGGGCTGAAAAGCAGCAGGTTGGCGTTCGCCCAGGCGGCATGGTGGCTGGTGAGCGTCCACAGCGCGAGCAGCAACAGGCCGATGAGGCCGGCAGCGAGCAGCCAGATCGAACCGAGCAGGGCGTGCAGCGTGCGCCAGCGACGCGCGGTCAGCGCCAGCGCGATGGCAAGCGCCCAGCCGGCCGCGCCCAGCGGCAGGCGGAGATCCGGCGCTTGCGCCGGCGGCACCGTCACGTGGTTGGGCGACAGCAACTGCTCGTCGCGCACCAGCGGCTGCGTGCCGCCGTGGCCATCCGGCACGCGTATGCCGCGCAAGTTGGTCTGCAGTTCGTAGGGCAGGAAGCTTTCCTGCCATGCGTCGAGCGGCTGGTCGGCGTAGGGGCCGAGGCCGAGGTCGAGCAGCAGCATCAACCAGGGTTGTGCGCTCATCAGGCGGTCGGTCTGCTGGCGATAGGTCATGCCGCCTGGCCTGGGCGTCAGGCTCGCCTTGATGATCCCACCCAGCGCCTTGTCCAGCGCATCGCGCACGCGGGTGGTGCAGTTGTCGACGTAGTAGTCGTAGTTGTAGCCGGCGTTTGCGGGGCGCAGGTTCCACAGCAGGAAGTCGCGCAACGCGGCTGCCTGCGCCGGGGTGAAGGCAAGGCGCTGGCGGGTGATCGAGCGGCCCACGTCGACGTAGTAGCTTTCCTCGTCGTCGGTAGGCTCGGCATCCATCAGGTAGTGCATGCGGCCGCGTGCGAAGTTGAGGAAGAAGTTCTTCTCGTTGAAGTCGAACACGCCGTAGTTGAAGTTCACCGCCTGGCCGCTGACGGTGTCCCGCAGTTCCACTGCGTCGTGGCCGAAGCGCTCCCAGTAGACGTCGCCCGGACCGTAGGTGACCAGGGAGACTTCGAGGTTGGCACCCGGTGCATTGGCGATGCTGGCACGCGCCGGGGCGACGGCCAGCAGGAGCAGGACGAGCAGGGGAAGCAGTTTGGCTAGGGACGGCATGATGGTCCGTATTCGTAGGAGCGCAGCGAGTGCGCGCACGCAGTCGGCTTCGATCGACACCAAGGCAATCGCGCGCAGGGTTTGCCCTGCGGGATCAGACCTCGCGGCGGGTGACGCGGAATTGCTGCACGCGACGGTCGTCGGCTTCGGTGACGTGGAACAGGAACTCGCCCGCCCCGACCTCCTCGCCAGCTTCCGGCAGGTGGCCGAACTCGGCGGTGACGAGGCCGCCGATGGTGTCGAATTCCTCGTCGGGGAAGGTCGCGCCCACTTCTTCGTTGAAGTCCTCGATGGGGGTGAGCGCGCTGACCAGCCACGAGCCGTCGGCCTGCGCGTGGATCAGCGCGGGCTCCTCCTCGTCGTCATGCTCGTCGTCGATCTCGCCGACGATCTGCTCCAGCACGTCCTCGATGGTGATCAGCCCGGCCACGCCGCCGTACTCGTCCACCACCATCGCCATGTGGTTGCGGCTGCGGCGGAATTCGGCCAGCAGCACGTTGAGGCGCATCGACTCGGGGATCAGCACCGCAGGTCGCAGGATCGCGCGGATGTCGAAGTCGGCGCCGTTGCCGAAATACTTCAGCAGGTCCTTGGCCAGCAGCACGCCGAGGATGTCGTCCTTGTCCTCTCCGTGCACGGGGAAGCGCGAGTGGCCGGATTCGACCACGGCGGCGAGGATGTCCTGCAGCGGCGCGTCGGCGGCGATCATCACGATCTGCACGCGTGGCACCATCACGTCGTCCACGCTCAATTCGGTGACCTTGAGCGCGCCTTCCAGCATGGGCAGGGTGTCGGCGCCGAGCAGGCCGTTGACCTGGGCGGTGCGCAGCTCGTCGATCAGTTCCGCGCGGTTGCGCGGCTCGCCGGAAAACAGGTGGCCCAGTCGATCCCACCAAGTGCGATGGGCCGGGCCGCTGGTACTGCCGGGGTCGTCGTTCATTACTCGGGTTGCAACTGCCCGGGTGCGGGCGGAAGCGCGAGTCTAGCGGAAAAAGCGTGACGGTTCAGGGCACAAGGTCTTGCGGGTGGCTGTCATGCGTAGGGATCGGCGATGCCCAGCCCGGCGAGGATGCGCGTTTCCATCTCCTCCATCGCCTCGGCCTCGGCCGCCACGATGTGGTCGTAGCCGAGCAGGTGCAGGGTGCCGTGCACGGTGAGATGGGCCCAGTGGTCGCTCGGGCGCTTGCCCTGTTCGGCCGCTTCGCTCGCCACCACGGGCGCGCAGATCACCATGTCGCCGACCAGCGGCAGCTTGAGCTCCGGCGGCAGGTCGGCCTCGAAGGAGAGTACGTTGGTGGCGTAGTCCTTGCCGCGGTAGTTGCGGTTGAGCCCCCGTCCCTCGTCGGCATCGACGATGCGGATGGAAAGCTCGGTGGCCTTGCGGCGCCTGGCGCCGCGCAGCGCGGCATCCACCCAACGGCGGAAACTCGCGGAGGACGGAATGCCGGCGCGCGGCACTGCATAGCCCACGTGCAGGATCAACGTACTCACTTTGCGTTCTCGTCCTTCTGCTCGAACGCCTCGTAGGCGCGCACGATCTTCGCCACCAGCGGGTGGCGCACCACGTCGCGCGAGGTGAAGAAGGTGAAGCTGATGCCGTCCACCCCGCGCAGCACTTCCACCGCGTGGCGCAGGCCCGAGCGCACGTTGCGCGGCAGGTCGACCTGGCTGACGTCGCCGGTGATCACCGCCACCGAGCCGAAGCCGATACGGGTAAGGAACATCTTCATCTGCTCGACGGTGGTGTTCTGCGCCTCGTCGAGGATCACGTAGGAGTCGTTCAGGGTGCGCCCGCGCATATAGGCTAGCGGCGCGATCTCGATCACGTTGCGCTCGATCAGCTTGGCCACCTTCTCGAAGCCGAGCATCTCGTACAGCGCGTCGTACAGCGGACGCAGGTAGGGGTCGACCTTCTGGCTGAGGTCGCCGGGCAGGAATCCGAGCTTCTCGCCGGCTTCGACGGCCGGGCGAACCAGCAGCAGGCGCTGCACGCGGTTGGCTTCCAGCGCCTCGACCGCGCTGGCCACGGCCAGGTAGGTCTTGCCGGTGCCGGCCGGGCCGACGCCGAAGTTGATGTCGTGGGTGGTGATGGCGTGCAGGTAGCGCGCCTGGTTCGGGCCACGGCCCTTGATCACGCCGCGCTTGACCTTGATCACCACTTCCTGCGCCGCTCCGGCGGCTTCGGCGGCCATGGCGTCGATGCCCGATTCGGCCAGGTGCAGGTGGATGACCGGTCCGGTCAGCGACTCGGCTCGGGTGACGTCGTACAGCGCGCGCAGCACCTTTTCCGCGGCACCGGTGGCGGCGTCGTCGCCGATCACCTGGAAGATGCCGCCGCGGTGGTTGATCTCCACGCCGAGGCGCAGTTCGACCTGGCGCAGGTGCTCGTCGAACGGGCCGCACAGGTTGGCCAGGCGGGCGTTGTCGATCGGGTCGAGGGTGAAGTCGCGTTGGTTCAGGGAGCTCATAGACCGGCCAGCATAACGCGGAAGCGTGTCGCTCCGCCGCCCGCCGACGCGCTGGGGCGGGGCCGCGTTGGTCGTGCTTGCATTTAAATTAAGTGATGAATTAATTTATGCGCAATGCCCTCCCGAACCGTTGCCCCCAAGCCCCGTCGTCGTCGTGTAGGCCGTCCTGCCGGCGACGAGGGCGATCTGCGCGACCGCCTGCTCGACGTGGCCGCTGCGCAGTTCGCCTGTACCGGCATCGCCGCGGCTTCGCTGCGCACCATTGCGCAGCAGGCCGGCGTGACCCCGGCGATGCTGCACTACTACTTCGGCAACAAGGACGCGCTGGTGCGCGCCCTGATTGGCGAGCGGCTGATGCCGGCCGTGATGCCGCTGCGCGAGACGTTGGCCTCGGTCGGCGAGACGCCATTCGAGCTGGCGCAGGCATTCGCGTACGGTATCTCCCACGTCGTCGCGAAGCTGCCCTGGCTGCCCGCGTTGTGGGTGCGCGAGGTGCTGTGCGAGGGCGGTGCGTTGCGCGAGTTCGTGTTCCGCGAGGTGATGCCCTCGCTGCCGCAGGTGCTGGCGCAGCGCTTCGATGCGGCGCGCGCGGCAGGCCAGCTCCCACCCGGCGTCGACCCGCGCCTGCTGGTGGTGTCGCTGGTCGGGCTGACGCTGTTCCCTGCCGCCGGCGCGCCAATCTGGCAGAAGGCGTTCGGTATGCCGGGGATGGACATGCCGACGCTGGTTTCCCACACCCTCGCGCTGCTGGCCCATGGCCTCGCGGCGCCCATCTAGGAGACGCCCCGATGAGTGGCCGACTGTTCGCGCTGGGTCTTGCCATCCTGCTGCTGGCCGGCTGCCAGCATGCAAGCAATGAGGCACCGGGAACACTGGAGTACGACCGCATCACGCTGCCCGCGCCGGCCGCCGAGCGCATCGTGGCGATCCATGTGCGGGCCGGCGAATCGGTGAAGGCGGGCCAGCCCCTGCTCGATCTCGACCCGGCACATACCCAGGCCAGCCTCGACGCCGCCCTGGCCGAGTTGAAGCAGCAGCAGGAGGTGCTGGCGGAGGGTGTGGCCGGGCCCCGTCAGGAGGACATCGATCGCGCCCGTGCGACCCTGGCCGCCGCCGAGGCGCAGGCCAGCGATGCCCGGAGCTACCTGCAACGCCTGCAGCGCGTGCAGGCGCAGGACCGGGACGCCGTCGCCGCCTCGGACCTGGATCGTGCCCGCGCCAACGCCCAGAACACGCGCGGCCAGGCTGATGCCGCGCGCGCCGCGCTGGACCAACTGCTGCACGGCACCCGCAGCGAACAGCTGGCGCAGGCCCGCGCCGCGGTCGATGCGGCGAAGGCACAGGCCGCCGCACTGCGCGTCACCCTGGGCAAGCTGCACGTGGTGGCACCGCGCGACGGCCGCATCGACGACGTGCCCTATCGCCTCGGCGACCAGGCGCCGATCGGTGCGCCGCTGGCAATCGAGCTGGTCGGCGACCGGCCCTATGCGCGGATCTACGTGCCGGTGGCGATGCGTCCGAAGCTGAAGGTCGGTAGCGCGGTGCGGGTCTACGTGCAGGGGATCGACCGGCCGCTGGCCGGGCACGTGCGCTTGTTGCGCGACGAACCGGTATTCACCCCGTACTACGCGCTCAGCGGTGACGACGCCACCCGGCTGAGCTACCTCGCGGAGGTGGCGCTGGACCGGCCTTCCGACCTGCCTGCCGGCCTGCCGGTGCACGTGGCGTCGGCGCAGCCGTGAGCGAGACGCCGGCCATCCGCGTGCGCGGGCTGAGCAAGCGCTTCGGCCAGTTGCTGGCGGTTGACCACGTCGACCTCGACGTGCCGCGCGGGCGCGTCTACGGCTTCCTCGGGCCGAACGGTTCGGGCAAGTCCACCACCATCCGCATGCTCTGCGGCCTGCTCACCCCGAGCGACGGCGAGATCGAGGTGCTCGGCCTGCGCGTGCCGCAGCAGGCGGAGGCGCTGCGGCGGCGGATCGGCTACATGACGCAGAGCTTCTCGCTGTTCGCTGACCTTACCGTGGGCGAGAACCTGGAGTTCATCGCCGAGATCCTCGGCGTGCCGCGGGAGCGCAAGCGCGCGCGCATCGCCGAGCTGATGGAGCGCTATCGCCTGGCCGATCGCCGCAAGCAACTGGCCGGCACCATGAGCGGCGGCCAGAAGCAGCGCCTCGCGCTGGCCTGCGCGGTGATGCACGAGCCGGAATTGCTGTTCCTCGACGAGCCGACCAGTGCGGTCGATCCCGAGTCGCGCCGCGAGTTCTGGGAGGCGCTGTTCGAGCTCACCGATGCCGGCACCACACTGCTGGTTTCCACCCACCTGATGGACGAGGCCGAGCGCTGCCACCGGCTGGCGATCCTCGACCGCGGCCGGCTGGTGGCGGACGGGACGCCCGGCGCGCTTACCAGTGCGCTGGGCGGGCGTACCTGGCTGGTCGAATCGGACAACCCGCGGCGTGCGCAGCATGCCCTGGTCGAAGCCCCCGGCGTGCTTGGCGTCGCCCAGGTCGGCCACGCGCTGAGGCTGCTCGCAGCCGATGGGCAGGGCGAGGATTGGGCGGCCGCGGTGGAACAACGCCTGCACGGGGCCGGCCTGTCGGCACTGCTGCGTTCGGCGACCCCCAACCTCGAGGACGTGTTCGTCGCCGCCACGCGCTCCGTCGGCCCGGGGGGCGCGGCATGAACCTCCGGCGGCTGTGGGCGATCATGCAGAAGGAGGTCCGCCAGCTGCGGCGCGACCGCATCACGCTGGCGATGATCATGGTGATGCCGATCGTGCAACTGGTGCTGTTCGGCTACGCGATCAACCTCAATCTGCGCGGGCTGGATGCGGCGATCGTCGACCAGGCGCAAACCTCCGACTCGCGGGCGCTGGTGATGGACATGCTGGCCACCGACGTGATCCGCCCGGTGGCCACGGCGCGGACGCCGCAGGGGCTGATCGACCTGATCCGCCGCGGCCGCATCAATGTCGGAGTGGTGATCCCGCCGGACTTCGAGGCGCGCAAGCAGGACGGACGGGCGGTGGCGCAGGTGCTGGTCGACGGCAGCGACGCCACCGTGGCCGCGGCCGCCGCCCAACTGGCGCAGACGCCGGTGGACAGCCGGTTGCCGGACCTGCATGCGCCCTACGCCAGCACCCCGCCGGTGCCACGCATCGTGGTCACCTCGTTCTACAACCCGGAGCGGCGCTCGGCGGTCAACATCGTCCCCGGCCTGATCGGCGTGATCTTGACCATGACCATGGTGCTGTTCACCGCCATCGCCATCGTGCGCGAGCGCGAGCGCGGCAACATGGAGCTGCTGATCGCCATGCCGTTGAGCCGCAGCGAGCTGATGCTGGGCAAGGTGGTGCCCTACGTGCTGATCGGCCTGGTGCAGACCACGGTGATCCTGGTGCTGGGGCGCTGGCTGTTTGACGTGCCGATCCGCGGCAGCCTGCTCGACGTCTACCTCGCCGCGCTGCTGCTGATCGCCAGCAACCTCACCCTGGGCCTGCTGATCTCCTCGCGCGCGCAGTCGCAGTTTCAGGCGATGCAGATGACCTTCTTCATCTTCCTGCCCTCGATCCTGCTGTCCGGCTTCATGTTCCCGTTCTCGGGCATGCCGAGGGCCGCGCAGTGGATTGCCGAGCTGCTGCCGCTGACCCATTTCCTGCGGCTGATCCGCGGCATCATGCTGCGCAACGCCAGCCTGCTCGACCTGTGGGGCGATGCGCTGGCGCTGGTGGTGTTCACCACGGTGATGATGACTGCCGCGATCCTGCGTTTCCGCAAGCGGCTGGATTGAGCCGCACCCTCGGCGCGGAAGCCGTCAGGCCGCTTCGCTGCCCGCGCTGTGCAGCCGGCCGCGCAGCGAGTTGCTCATCGCCTCGGTGATCAGCACGTCCACGAACTGCCCGATCAGCCGCGCCGGCCCGGGGAAGTTCACGTAGCGCATGTTCTCGGTGCGGCCGGTCATCTCGCTGGCGTTCTTGCGGCTGGGCTTCTCCACCAGCACGCGCTGCACGGTGCCGACCATCGCCTCGTTGATTGCCTTGGCGTTGGCGTTGATCGCCGCCTGCAGCCGGGTCAGCCGTTCGTGCTTGACGGCGGCCGGGGTCGGGTCGGGCAGGTTGGCGGCCGGGGTGCCGGGCCGCGAGGAGAAGATGAAGCTGAAGCTCTGGTCGAAGCCGACGTCCTCGATCAGCTTCATGGTCTTCTCGAAGTCCTCGTCGGTCTCGCCCGGGAAGCCGACGATGAAGTCCGAGCTGATGCAGATGTCCGGGCGTACCGCACGCAGCTTGCGGATCTTCTGCTTGAACTCCAGCGCGGTGTAGCCGCGCTTCATCGCGGCGAGGATGCGGTCGGAGCCGGCCTGCACCGGCAGGTGCAGGAAGTTGGCCAGCTTCGGCACGCTGGCGTAGGCCTCGATCAGCGAGTCGGAGAACTCCAGCGGATGCGAGGTGGTGAAGCGGATGCGGCCGATCCCCTCGATCTGCGCGATGGCATGGATCAGTACGGCCAGGTCAGCGGTGCCGCCGTCGTGGGTGGTGCCGCGGTAGGCATTGACGTTCTGGCCCAGCAGGTTGACCTCGCGCACGCCTTGCTCGGCGAGCTGGGCCACCTCGACCAGCACGTCGTCGAACGGGCGGCTGATCTCGGTGCCGCGGGTGTACGGCACCACGCAGTAGGAGCAGTACTTCGAGCAGCCTTCCATGATCGAGACGAAGGCGGTCGGGCCCTCGGCGCGCGGCTCGGGCAGATGGTCGAACTTCTCGATCTCGGGGAAGGATATGTCCACCTGTGGCTTGCCGGTGGCGCGGCGCGACTCGATCAGCTCGGGCAGGCGGTGCAGGGTCTGCGGGCCGAACACCAGGTCGACGAACGGCGCGCGCTTGACGATGGCCTCGCCCTCCTGGCTGGCCACGCAGCCGGCCACGCCGATCAGCACGGGCTTGTCGCCGGCCTTGTGCTCCTTCCAGCGGCCAAGCTGGCTGAACACCTTCTCCTGTGCCTTTTCGCGGATCGAGCAGGTGTTGACCAGGATGACGTCAGCCTCGGCCTCGTTGTCGGTCAGCTCCAGGCCATGCGATGCCTTCAGCACGTCGGCCATCTTGGCCGAGTCGTACTCGTTCATCTGGCAGCCGTGGGTCTTGATGAAAAGCTTGCCGCTCATGGTGTGCGTGCCGTGGTTGTGCGGGGACGGTGCGAATGGCGCCGAACCGCACAGTTTACGCCGGCTGGCGGTTGCCCGCCATCGCAGCGGGCTTGCCGATCAGGGACTTGGGGCGGTCGCGGGTGGCGACGCGGCGCACGAAACGCTGCGCGCGCCCTTGGCGCAGGCGCCGCGCGGCGGCACACTGCGGCCATGTTCAATGCCGCGCGCCACCAGGGGAGTGCCGGCGCGCGCAGCGCGAACTCCCCGTCGTCCCACACGATGCCTGCCCGGATCGCGCTCGGCTGCGCGTTGCTGGCGGGGGTGTTGTGGTTGCCGGGCGCGAATGCCGGCGTCCTGTACCGCTGTACCGGCAAGAGCGGCGAGGCGGTGTTCACCGGCAGCACGGCGGGCTACCGCGATTGCCGCAAGCTCGGCAGCTACGGCGCGCCGGCGCGACGCGCCCCCATGGCCTCGCTGCAGGGCGTGCGCGGAGCGCTGGTCGGGACCCGCTCACAGGCCGCCGTCGCCGCGGCCCTGCTTTCCGCCGTGCGGGGCAGTGTGCTGACGACGGCGAAGGTGCCACCCGACAATGGCCTGCCGCTGGCGGCCGCGGTGCCGACAAGCCTGCGCGGGCACTGGACCTACCACCAGGCAAGCGGCAACGGTGCCGCGCTGCCCGAGGTGCCGGCGGCCAGCTCGCCGGCCGACCGCGTGCTGCGCGGCGCGGTGTACCGCATCGTGCGCGCCGACGGCAGCGTCGAGTACACCAACATCCCGCCCGCCGGGCGTGCGGCGCATAGGGCGAAGATGTTGTTCACCTATATCGCCACCTGCTACGCCTGCAGCCTGCATTCGAACGTCCGCTGGGGCAGCGTGCCGCTGGACCTCACCGATTACGCCGGTGCGATCCGCTCCGCCAGCGTGGAGTACGGCGTGGACGAGGCTTTCATCCGCGCGATCATCCACGCCGAGAGCGCGTTCAACCCGCGTGCCATCTCGATCAAGGGCGCGCAGGGCCTGATGCAGCTGATGCCGGGCACGGCCAGCGAGATGGGTGTGCTGGACGCGTTCGACAGCGGCCAGAACATCCGTGGCGGCGCCCGCTACCTGGCCCTGCTGCTGCGAACGTTCAACGGCAACGAGCACCTTGCCGCCGCTGCCTACAACGCCGGGCCCGCCGCGGTACAGCGCTACGACGGCGTGCCGCCGTACGCGGAAACCCAGGTCTACGTGCACCGCGTGGACACGCTGCGCAAACGCTATGCGGCAGCGCTGCATACGCCGCTGGCGGCGGCACGGCCGGGCTGAATCACTGCAGGCCGTCGTTGCTTGCGTCGATCGCGTCCACGGTCATCAGCGGACGCTCGGTCAGCGTGGCCATGGTGTGGAACGGGCTGCCGTTGCGAAGTCCGGAGAGTTCCACCGTGGTGCCGGGCTTGATCGCCGCTTCGCGGCGGCGCAGGTCCGCTGGGTCGCGGATGTTGTCGTCGCCGATGCGGAGCAGGATGTCGTGCGGCTGGATGCCGGCCAACGCGGCGGGGCTGCCCGGATAGACGTCGGTCACCAGCGCGCCGCGCGCCGCTGCGGGCAGGCCGCTGTTGGCGGCTACCGGGACGAAGGTGTAGTCCGCGCCCAGCCAGCCGCGCACCACGTGGCCCGTGGCGACGATCTGGTCGAGGACGTTCCTGGCGGTGCTCACCGGGATCGCGAAGCCGATGCCCTCGGCGTTGGCGGCCCTGCCGATCAGCAGGGCGTTGATGCCCACCAGGCGGCCCTCGGCATTGACCAGCGCGCCACCGGAGTTGCCGAAGTTGATCGCCGCGTCGGTCTGGATGAAGTCCTCGGCGCTGGAGTTCAGCTGGCGCCCTACCGCGCTGACGATGCCCATCGTCACGGTCTGGTTGAGCCCCAGCGGATTGCCGATCGCCAGCACCACGTCGCCGGGACGGGGCTTCTGCCGGGCAAACCGAATTACCGGCAGGTTGCCCGCGTCGATCTTCAGCACGGCGAGGTCGGTCTCCTCGTCGAAGCCGACCACATGGGCCTTGGCCACGCGTCCGTCGTACAGCAGCACCTGGATGTCGGTGGCGTGCGAGATTACGTGGTAATTGGTGAGCACGTAACCCTGCGCACTGACGATCACGCCCGAGCCGAGGGTCTTCTCGTGACGCGCGTAGGTGGTGAGCGTACCGCCCAGCAGTTGCTGCAGGATCGGGTTGTCGTACATCTTTATCGCCCGCTCGTTGACGATCTTGTTGGCATAGATGTTCACCACCGACGGCGCCGCCGCGGCGACCGCATCGGCGTACGAGGTGGGTGCCGCGGCGGCCGGCGCGCTGGCCACGGTGGCGCCCGGCAGGTGCAGGCGCGCGCGCAAGCGCTCGCCGCTGGCAGGCCAGAACAGGCCGATCACGAAGGCCGCGGCCAGGCCGACGACGACACAGCGGGCAATGAAGGCAAGCGTGCCGGCGGCATGTTTCATGTCGTGCAGGGGTCCGTGACGGGCGGGCGAACGGTGTGGCAGGCTGGCGACGGCAGGCAGCGTCGATTCGCCGCGGCCCTTTTATTGTACGGTGTAAGGCCTGACGCTAGACTAACGCGATTTTGAGGGGTTCCAATCTGATTGTCGGGCGAAAGCCCTTACTGACGCAGCAAATACCGGAGAGCCTGATGGCGAACGAAGTCGTCGATCATGGCCGCCGCCGGTTTCTCACGTCAGCTACCGCGGTGGTCGGTGGCGTGGGGATCGTTTCGGCAGCCGTGCCCTTCATCAAGTCGTGGGAACCCAGCGCGCGAGCCAAGGCCGCGGGGGCTCCGGTCACCCAGTCCCTAAAGAAGATTGAGTCCGGCCAGCAGCTGATCGTCGCCTGGCGCAGCCTCCCCGTGTTCATCGTCAACCGCACGCCGGAACAACTTGCGGCGCTGCCGAAGCAGGATCCCCGCCTGGTCGATCCGAAGTCCGACGGCTCCTCTTCCGAGCAGCAGCCGAAGTACGCGCAGAACGAGACGCGATCGATCAAGCCCGAATGGCTGGTGATGGTCGGTATCTGCACTCACCTGGGCTGCGTGCCGAACTACGTCGGCGAGATGAAGCCCGAGCCGTTCGACCCGAACTGGCAGGGGGGCTACTACTGCCCTTGCCACCATTCGCGCTACGACATGGCCGGCCGCGTCTACCGGGGTGTGCCTGCGCCAAAGAACATGCAAATCCCGCCCTACCACTTCGTCGACGACACCACCGTGCAGATCGGCGTGGGCCCAAAGGAGGGCGCGTGATGGCCAACGTATTCGCCCGCATCGGCGACTGGGTCAACGAGCGTACACCCGGCCTCGCGCCGATGTACCGCAAGCACATGACCGAGTACTACGCGCCGAAGAACTTCAACCTCTGGTATTACTTCGGCTCCCTGGCAATGCTCGTGCTGGTCAACCAGATCGTCACGGGCATCTTCCTCACGATGAACTACGACCCGAGCGCGAGCGGCGCGTTCGACTCGGTGCAGTACATCATGCGCGACGTCGAGTGGGGCTGGCTGATCCGCTACATGCACACCACTGGCGCCTCGCTGTTCTTCGTTGTGGTGTTTCTGCACATGTTCCGCGGCATCATGTACGGCTCGTTCAAGAAGCCGCGCGAATTGGTGTGGCTACTCGGCATGCTG
Organism: Rhodanobacter sp.; assembly: GCA_027450005.1. Classification (GTDB taxonomy): domain Bacteria; phylum Pseudomonadota; class Gammaproteobacteria; order Xanthomonadales; family Rhodanobacteraceae; genus Rhodanobacter_A. The sequence continues at coordinate 15,774 of DAIDKO010000074.1, forward strand.
ATCTTCCTGGCGCTGATGGCCGAGGCCTTCATGGGTTACGTGCTGCCGTGGGGCAACATGTCGTTCTGGGGCGCCAAGGTGATCGTGTCGCTTTTCGGCACCGTCCCGAAGATCGGGCCGGCGCTGCAAGAATGGATCATGGGCGATTTCCTGCCCGCCGACGCCACGCTCAACCGCTTCTTCGCGCTGCACGTGATCGCGTTGCCGATCGTGCTGCTGCTGCTGGTGGTGCTGCACCTTGCCGCGTTGCATGAGGTGGGCTCGAACAATCCCGACGGCGTGGAGATCAAGAAGGGTCCCAAGGGCAACCGCTGGGACGCACTGAAGCCCGCTGACGGCATCCCGTTCCATCCGTACTACACGGTGAAGGACTTGGTCGGCGTAGGCTTCTTCCTGCTGATCGCGGCCTTCATCATCTTCTTCGCGCCGACCTTCGGTGGCTGGTTCCTGGAGCACGACAACTCCATTGCGGCCAACAACCTGGTCACGCCCGCACAGATCAAGCCGGTGTGGTACTTCACGGCCTTCTACGCCATCGTGCGCATGGTCCCCTCGGCGTTCGGTACAGCGGTGTGGGGCGTGCTCGGCATGTTCGGCTCGATTGCCTTGCTGTTCGCCCTGCCGTGGATCGACGTGGGCCCGGTCAAGTCGATCCGTTACCGCGGCACCGGCTACAAGGTGGCGCTCACGATCTTCGTGATTGCCTTCTTCTGCCTCATGGCGCTCGGCATGGACCTCACCGACGAGTACTTCCCGAGGATCTTCGGCGCTGGCATCGACATCACGCTGTGGGACAACGTGTTCGGCCGCATCATGACGGTCGCCTACTTCGGGTTCTTCGTTTTTCTGTGGCTGTACACACATCTCGGCTGGGAAAAGACCAAGCCGGTTCCGGATCGGGTGACGACGCATGACTAAGCCGACGCTCTTGACGATGTCCAGACTGCTGATGAAGCGCCTCCTGCCCGCTATTGTACTGGCCGTGGGCCTGCTGGTCGCGGGCCAGCCAGCGGCTCGCGCCGAGGGCGAAGGGCAACTGATGGCGTCCGGCGCCAATGTCCGCGACCAGGCCTCGCTGCAGCGCGGTGCCCGGCTGTTCTTCAACTACTGCGTGGGCTGCCACTCGCTCAAGTACATGCGCTACTCGCGCATCGCGGACGATCTCGGCCTGACCGAGCAGCAGGTGATGCATGACCTCAACTTCACCGGCGCCAAGTTCCAGGAGCCGGTGATCTCCCACATGCCGCCGGAGGATGCAACCAAGTGGTTTGGCAAGGCGCCGCCGGACCTCTCGCTGGAAGTCAGCGCGAAGGGGGCGGATTGGGTCTACACCTACCTCAACACCTTCTATCTGGACCCGAAGAGCCCGATCGGCTGGAACAACACCACGCTGCCGAACGCCGCCATGCCGTTCCCCCTGTGGGAGCTGCAAGGCGAGCAGGTCGCGGTCACCAAGCCCGGTTCAGACGGGGTGGAGAAGCTCGATCTGGCCCATCCGGGTAAGCTGACCCCGGCGCAGTACCAGCAGGCGACACGTGACTTGGTGAATTTTCTGGCGTACGTTTCGGAACCGGCTGCCATGCAGCGGCACCGTTATGGAGTCTGGGTGTTGCTGTTCCTGGCGCTGTTCACCATGCTGGCCTACCTGCTGAAGAAGGAATACTGGAAAGACGTGCACTGACTTTCCGGGAGTGACACCCACCGAATGCGGCGGCCAGTGGCCGCCGCATTCGCGCAACCGCAACAGGAATACAGCGCATGGTTCCAAGCGCCCGCTCGCGAAACGCACTTACCCTTTACACCACGGCCGACGACGTCCAGTGTCATCGCGCCCGGCTGGTACTGGCCGCCAAGGGCGTCGGCTACGAGCGCGTGCTGGTCGATCGCGGCAATCCGCCAGAGGATCTGCTCGACCTCAATCCCTACGGCAGCACGCCCACGCTGGTGGATCGTGACCTGACCCTGTACGACGCCAATGTGGTGTGCGAGTACCTCGACGAGCGCTACCCGCATCCCCCGCTGATGCCGATCGACCCGATTTCCCGTGCGCGGCTGCGCGTGGCCGCAGTGCGTATCGAGAAGGACTGGCTGGCCGAAGTGGATACCATCCGTGCCGGCGGCCGTACCGCCGAGCCGGCGCGCAAGCGCCTGCGTGCGCACATGCTGGCCGCGCTGCCGCTGTTCAAGGCTTCCAGGTTTTTCCTGAATCCCGAGATGAGCCTGGCCGACTGCCTGGTGGCGCCGGTGGTGTGGCGTTTGCCGTGGCTGGGCGTGGACCTAGGCCGCGAGGGTAAGCCGATCGTCGACTACGGCGAACGGTTGTTCCACAGCCAGGGTTTTGCGCGCAGCATGACGGAGCAAGAAAAGGCCATGCGACCCTGATGAGCGAAGCAACGCAGCCGATGACCTCCAATCGCCCGTACCTGCTGCGGGCCATCTACGACTGGATCAGTGACAACGGCCTGACTCCCTATCTTCTGATCGACGCCACCGGCGAAGGCGTACGCGTGCCGCCCCAGGTGGTCAAGAACGGCCAGGTGGTGCTGAACATTGCGATGCGTGCGGTCGCCAATCTCGAGTTGGGCAACGACTGGATCGGGTTTTCCGCGCGCTTCTCGGGCGTCAGCCACGTAGTGCGCATTCCGGTCGGCTCGGTGCTAGCGCTGTACGCGCAAGAGAACGGACAGGGAATGATGTTCCCGGCCGATGACGATGGCGGCGACACGCCTCCGCCACCGGCGCCGGACGAGCCGCCATCCAGCCAGGGTGGAGCCGACGACAAGCCCAAGCGTGGCGCACCGATCCTGCGGGTCATCAAATAGGGCGGTGGCCTCAGTGCGTCGCGCCCTTGCCCGTGCGGCGGCGTGGGCGCATTGGGATCACGTTGCCGCCCGAGTGCGTTTCTTCTGCAGGCTCGGCTACCGGCTCGTGTCGCGACATGGCGCTGCAATTCAGTCGCTCTGGCGGTGCGATCACTACGGTGGGTAAGCGCAGTTCGCTCAGTGTGTCGCCCAGCATCCACAGCGAAGCCTGCTCGCGATCCGCGCCGTCGATGCTCACTTCGAAGCCGTAGCAACGCTCCAGTCGGAGCGCGCCAGATGCATGGCGCAAGCGCAGGGCCAGCAGGCCAACCGTTTCGTCAAGCAACTGCACCCCGTAGCGTTCGCATTGCATGCGTGCCTCGGAGGCAGCGCGTTCGCGTGCTCGGCTGAGTTTCAGCCATAGCGCCATTGCAGCGACCAGCGTCAGCAGTAGCGTGAGATCGTGGAGGTTGCCCATCCCGCCAGTGTGTGGGCGGGCGGGGCGATGCGCAAGCCGCGGATGTCAGCCCAGTCGGAGGCGCAGCGAGAGATCGACCGCATGCACATGCTTGGTTAGCGCGCCGACCGAGACGAAGTTGACGCCTGTGCGCGCGTATTCGCCGATGGTGGAAAGATCGACGTTGCCGGAGACCTCGAGCGGTACGCGTCCGGCGTTGAGTCGCACGGCTTCGCGCATCAGTGGCACGGTGAAATTGTCGAGCATGATGCGGTCGACGCCGGCATCGAGCGCCTGCTGCAGCTCGTCCAGGTTTTCCACTTCGACCTCCAGCAGCATGTCGGGGTGCAGGCGGCGCGCCGCTGCCGCCGCAGGCGCGATGCCGCCGGCGGCGATGATGTGGTTTTCCTTGACCAGGATCGCGTCGTACAGACCGACCCGGTGGTTGTGGCCGCCGCCGCAACGTACCGCGTACTTCTGCGCCAGGCGCATGCCGGGCACGGTCTTGCGGGTGTCGAGCACGCGCGCGCCGGTGCCGGCCACGGCGGCCACATACCTTGCAGTAGCCGTGGCGGTACCGGAGAGCAACTGCAGGAAATTCAGTGCCGAGCGTTCGGCGCTCACCAGCGAGCGTGCGTGGCCGGACAGCCGGCATATCATCGTGCCGGGTAGCGCGCGTTGGCCGTCGCGGACTTGCCAGTCGATGCGGACGCTGGGATCCAGGCGCCGGAAGCAGGCATCGAACCACGGCGAGCCGGCGATCACCGCGTCGTCGCGGCAGGTCAGAGCGGCCTCGGCCACGCCGTCGGCCGGCAGCAATGCCGCCGTCGCGTCGCCGCTGCCAAGATCCTCGGCAAAGGCACGTTCGACGTCGGTGGCGATCAGTTCGGCAGGGGGCGGATCGAACGGGAGAGCGTGGCTCATTCGGCATCCGTGCTGGCGTTGGGCGACTCGGGCTGACGCAGGCGGCTGACGATGGCACTCATCGCGCGATCGAACAGGGCATTGGTGGCCAGCACCTGAGCGTGACCACTGGCCAGCAGGACCGCCAGCTCCTGGGGCGAATAATCCGCCACTTTCAGCCCGCGCCGGTTGACGAACAGGTAGCGGCCGCTCATCGGGCTGACCCACGATAGCTTGGCGCGGGTCATCGGTTCCTCGGGCAACTGGAATTCCAGCCAGACGCCCGGTTGCAAGGCCTCTACCTGTCGCCACTCGGGGCTGTTGGTATCCACCCGCACGCTCTCCTCGGGGAGTTCGCTCTCCGGTTCTGCGTTCTGGTCGATGATGGGCTGGATGCTTTCCGGGATCGCGGCGACGGCAGCGGCTTCGGCCGTCACCGCCGGTGCGTTGGCTGTAGCCGGCGTGTTGGGCGCAGCGTAGCTGGGTTCGCCCAGATGCTGGGCGTACCAGTCGCGCAACTGCCCCAGTAGTCGCTCGATGTCAGGCTGCTGGAAGGCCACGTTCGCCAGGCCTTCGCGCAGCGCGCGTTCGATGCCGGGCAGCAACTGTCGCAGGTACTGGCGCGCGGCGGGGTCGGTCACCGGCCGCGTGCTGGCGATGAAATCGTCTACGAAGCGTAAGCCATCACGGAATTCGCTGGACTCCTCGCCCTGGCGCAGCTGAACCAGCACGAGATGGTTGGCCCAGGCTCGCGCCAGCACCTCGTGCACCAGTGGCGGCAACTGGCGACCGCCGATGCGGTCGACAATCTCGCGCGCGGCACGACGGCGGGCCTGTTCCAGCTTCTCACGGCCGCGGGTGGACTCGGCCACGCGCTGCTCGGCGAGTTCGGAGCGGCGTCGGCTGGACTCGTTGAACTGATGCAGGTCGGCCAGCAGGCGCTCGAAGATGCCGAGGTCGTCGTCGAATTCGTGGAGCAACTGGTCGACGACGCCTTTGATCTTCTCGTGCAGTCGGCCGTCGCGATCGGAGTCCGCAGACCAACCCTTCGCTTGCTCGGCCAGCGCATCGAGCAGGCGGCGCGCCGGGTGCTGGCGATGCGCGAACAGCTTGCGGTCGAGGATCGCGACCTTCAGATAGGGAATCTGCAGGCGCGCCAGCAACGCCTGCATCTCCGGCGGCAGGGTGTGATCTTCGAGGATGAACTCGAACAGCATGCCGACCAAGTCGATGGTGTCCTCGTCGATGACGGCCACATGGTTCGGACGCGTACCGCGAAGGGCGCCAAGCTGGCCCAGCAGTTGCTCCTTGAGCTGCGACACAGCCTCGCGATCAAAATTACCGGTGCCGTCGACCATCGACGGTTCCCGTTGGATTTGGCCGGCGGCCAGCTGAGTCTGCAGGACGCTGAGCGCGCCCAGGAGTTCGCTGGCGGAGGGTGTCGGGCTGCCCGCATCGCCCGCCCGTGCCGATGACAGTAATCCGCCACGACGGGCGGCAAAAAGGCTGTGCAGGGTCTGAAACAGCTCGGCGGCGGCCGGGTCGGTCATTTCGGCTGCGATGGCGCCGGCCGCAACGGCAGCCGGGGTCGCGACGGCTCCCCGTGGCGTGGGGCTGCTGCCGCGTGGCGCGTTCACGCGCAGCTGCGGCAGCACGCCGGCCCGTGCCAGCGACTCGTTAGCCTCGGCATACAGCTCTTCCAGCGTGGACAGCACGTACCGATCGAACAGCTTGTAGATCAGTAGCTTGACGCGCATGTCGGCGGTCAGCTCGCGCAACGCCACGCGGAACGCCTGCGACAGCGCTGCGGGGGCGATGGGATTGTTGGCATCCTCGATCTTGCGACCCCCGCAGATCACCGAGAGGCGGTGGTTGATCGCGAACAGGTCGCGCGCGAGCCGGCTCTCGTGCTTGCTGCCCATGCTGGTGATCGCCAGCGATTCCTCAAGGTCGGTGTCGGCAACCAGCGAGAGTTCGGTCATCGCCGGCGCGGGCGCCGGGGACGGCGCGGCGCGGCTGGTTAAGCCGCCCATCTCCAAGTTCACCGTGGTGAGAAAGTTGCGCTCGATGGCCGGACGGCGCTTTCGCACCTCCCGCATGCCGTCGAAGTAGTGCGTCTGGGTCGCGTTGTTCTCGGCCTTCTCCGCTAGGTCGAACAGCGCGTCGTCCACGTGCTCGAACAAGTGGCCCATACATTGCTGCAGCCGTTTGCCGGCAATGCCGCGTACCGCATTCAACAACTCGCCGACGCGCTCGCCACCGCCGTCGGGGCGTGGCGTCAATGGCACGATCTTGGGCGGTTCGTAGGCGTCGTTCATGGCCATACCGGTTGTCCGTCGAGCTGACTGCCTGTCCAGGGGCAAGGATTCGGATTTGGGGCAGGGGGCGGTCTCTTCAGGCGGCAGCCGGGAAATCGCGCAACTGGGTGGTGCCGATGCCTTCCTCCGGTAGCATCACCGGAACACCGTCCTCGACGCGGTAGACCAACTTGCGGTCGACGGTGATAAGGCCCTCTTCAAGGCGTTCGCGCACGGGACTGCCAGCTGTCGTCGTCACGTCGCCGGCCGCGACGGCGCCATTCAGCGCATCCAGCTCGGTACGGGTGAGCAGGCGCACCGGCGTCTTGGTGACCGGGCAACAGAGGATGTCGAGTAAGCGCTTGTCCATGGGGCGAAATCGTGGTGGAAGCGAGCGGGCAGGGATGGGCCATTGCTGGCCGACCCCTCCCTAAGGACCGTGCATGCGGCTTATCACCCCACACGGCTCCAATGTGACTAAACCCCGTTAGGGGGCCGGTCTCTCTCCTGCCAAACCCAGACGATGTAACTGAGCGTGGCATAACGCGTGCAATAGTACCCGATTGGAAAGCGCGTCCGAACCGGCGAATATCCGATGCAGCAGGTGATGGTCGTGCCAGCCGGTTTCCTTGGTGATTGGGTGCTTGCAAACCAGATGACGCCCCGCCTGTTCGCTATAAAGGGCTAGCCACTGCTTCCGGTGGCCCCTGCTCGAAAGCAGTCGTCGCCGTTGCAGCTCCTCGCCGTACAGCTTCCAGGCCGGGTTGAAGGGGTTGACCTCCCCCTTGATCTTCCTATGTCGTTCGATGACCGTTGTTCTCAGAGAGTACTGCGACCATCGGGCCGTCGACCCATTGTCTTTCGCAATTGTGACGGAGAACACACAGCTGCTATCAAGAAAGTGCGCGAAGGTGCGCACGGTTCTTTTCCTGCCCCGACGTGTCTTGCTGACCACCGTCGTCTCTGACAGGCGTGACTTCCCCGTGTACGGCAGAGCCCCTCTCTGCGGTAGCGCCGCCATTGCTGGACAGACTCGCCACGGGTAGGGCAGTTACGGTTGCCAGCCGTTTCAGGTTGAGGGCTGCATTGAGATCGCGGTCATGGTGCGTGCCGCATTGCGGACAGACCCATTCCCGATCCTTCAACGTCAGCGCCTCGTTTTTCCAATCGCAGACTGAGCACAGGCGGCTGCTCGGATACCAGCGATCAGCCATCACCCATCGCGTGTCGTAGCGTTTAGCCTTGTATTCCATCTGTGAACGAAACAT
>DAIDKO010000075.1 GCA_027450005.1 Rhodanobacter sp.
ATGCCCGCCCCGCTGGCCCGCATCAGGTTGTGCGTGACGAGCGCCGCCTCGAACGGACTGCGGTGACCGGGCGCGAGCGTGCCGTTCAGATAGCCTCCGTCCACCACCACCCACGGTTCGTTGAGCGTGCTCCAGTACGGCACGCGATCGTCCAGCGCCCTGAACATCGTCGCGGCGTACTCGGCGAACCAGTGCGCGATGTCGCGGTTGAGCCAGCCGCCGCGGTCGTCCAGCGCCGCCGGCAGGTCCCAGTGGAACAGCGTGACGTTCGGCGCGATGCCGTTTTCCAGCAGCTCGTCCACCAGTCGCGAATAGAAGTCCAGCCCTTTCGCGTTGACGCGGCCGGTACCCTCGGGCAACACGCGCGCCCAGTTCACGCTGAAGCGGTAGCTGCCGAGACCCAGCGCGCGCATCAGCTGCACATCCTGCCTGTAGCGCCGGTAGTGGTCGCAGGCAATGTCGCCGTGGTCGCCGTTTGCCATCATCCCAGGCGTGTGCGCATAGCGCTGCCAGATGCTGGGACCGGCGCCGTCCGCCAACGGCGAACCCTCGACCTGGTAGGCGGAAGTGGCCGCGCCCCAGAGGAAGCCGTCCGGAAAGCGGTAGCGTCGCGTCATGGATTCCAAAACTCTCGAATGCCGCACTGCGGCTTGATGTAACCGTTTACATGCCGAGAATAGCCGAACGCCGTCTCTGGATGCACGCCCTTGCCCATGACAGCGCTAACCGTATCGCGACAATCCTCACGGAGCGCACAACACCGATGGCCACTGTCAGTCTCGACCACGTGCGCAAGATCTATCCCAATGGCCAAGTCGGCGTGGTCGGCGCCAGCTTCGACATCGCCGACGGCGAACTGCTGGTGCTGGTCGGCCCGTCCGGCTGCGGCAAGACTACGTTGCTGCGCATGATCGCCGGGCTGGAAAGCATCAGTGCAGGCACGCTGCGCATCGGCGACCGCGTGGTGAACGACGTAGCGCCGAAGGATCGCGACATCGCGATGGTTTTCCAGAACTACGCGCTCTACCCCCACATGACGGTGGCCGAGAACCTCGGCTTCGGCCTGCGCCTGCGTGGCATGCCGCGGGCGGAAGTCGCGCATCGCGTGGGCGAGGTAGCGCGCCTGCTGGAACTGGATCAGCGGCTGGATGCACGCCCCGCCGCGCTGTCCGGCGGCCAGCGGCAGCGCGTGGCGCTGGGCCGCGCGATGGTGCGCCAGCCCGCTGTGTTCCTGCTCGACGAGCCGCTGTCCAACCTCGACGCGCGCTTGCGCCTTTCGATGCGCGTGGAGATCGCACGGCTGCATCGCCGCTTCGGCACCACCATGGTCTACGTCACGCACGACCAGATCGAGGCGATGACGCTGGGGCAGCGCATCGTGGTGTTCGACCAGGGCGCGATTCAGCAGATCGATACGCCGATGGGACTCTACGAACGCCCCGCCAACCTTTTCGTCGCCGGCTTCCTCGGTAGCCCGGCGATGAACCTGCTGCGCGGCACGCTTCATGCCGACCATGGCCTCGCGCTGGCGACCGCCGCTGGCAAGATCCCGCTCGGCGCACCACCGCAAGCCGCCGCGCTCGCCGGCTGGCACGATCGCGAAGTGGTGCTCGGCGTGCGACCAGAAGACCTGCGCCCGCTCGCGGCGAACGATCCAGCCGTCGCTTTCGAAGCACAACTGGAAGTGCTGGAACCGGTGGGCAACGAGGTCTTCCTCAACCTGTGTCACGGGGATTCGGCGCTGGTCGCGCGCATACCGCCGGGGATCGCCTGCGTACCGGGCGAGACGGTGCGGCTTGGCATCACCGCGCAACGGCTGCACTTCTTCGATCCGGGGGATGGAGCGCGGATCGGTTGAGGCGCACCTGTCTACTGTCGTGTGCGCGCATTGAACGCTTTTTGTTTTGCAGTACCGCAAAGCACAAAGCAATTTCGAGCGTCCGCCGGCGCCCGAGTCACTTTCTGTTTGCGTGGCCAGAGAGAGAGTAACCCAAGAGAAAGGCCACCCCGATGGCGCGCCCTCCCGGTCTCCTGCCCTGCGGGTTCGCAGACGGGCGGCGGGGCTTTTCGACGGCACCTCCTGTGCCGGCGAAAAACTGGCTCGAATCCCTGCGCGCCATCCTGCAGACTTTCCGCCACCCGTCCGCCGCGCCACAGGGGCCCCGGGTAGAGCAGCGCGCTCCCGGCGCGCAGAAGCAAAAGCACCCCACCCCGGCCTTTCTCCGCACGCAGGGGAGGGAGATGACCTGCAAGCTTGCGATGCGCTGCTTTTGCAGTTGCTTCTGGCGCGCGCGATGCGCGCCTGCTCTGGTGGGCACCCTGGGCAGCGGAGAGGCGGGGACGACAAGGCCGCGCAGCGGGCGAGGCCATAGCGGGTATCGCCTTTTCGACCGGGCAGGAGCCCGGCCGAAAAGCCCGGCAACGCCTCACGGACTTGCCGGGCACGATGCCCGGCAAGCGCCAACCGGGGTGTCGCTTTCTCTTGGCTACTTCTCTTTTGGACAAGCAAAAGAGAAGTAGCTCGGCCGCCGGCAGGCGGACGAAACCACTCTGTCGCTGACGACAAGCCAAAGGGCAAATACGCACTCACCCCTTCACGCTCCCCATCAGCAACCCATCCAGATAATGCCGCTGCATGGAAAGGAACAGCACCAGCACCGGCAGCACGGTGAGCACCGAGCCGGCCATCATCTGCTCGGTGCCTTCGGTGTGCTCGCGCGCCAACGAAGCTAGCCCCAGCGGCAACGTGTAGTGGCCCTGCCCGGTCAGCTCGATCAGCGGCCACATGAAGTCGTTCCATGCGGTGAGGAAGGTGAGGATCGCCAGCGTCGCCACCACCGGCCGCAGCAGCGGCAATATAATGCGTACAAAGATGTGCAGCTCGCCGGCGCCGTCGATGCGCGCCGCCTCCAGCAACTCGTCAGGCAGGCCACGCGCATACTGGCGCACCAGGAAGATGCCCAACACCGACGCCATGCCCGGCAGCATCACGCCCACATAGGTGTCCACTAGACCGGCGTACTTGAACATCAGGAACAGCGGCAGCATCGCTACCTGCGCCGGCACCACCAGCAGGCCGAGCAGCGCGCGGAACAGCCGCTCGCGTCCGGCGAAGCTGAGCTTGGCGAAGGCATAGCCTGCCATCAGGTTAAACATCAACGACACCAGCGCGATGCCAGCGGAGGTCACCAGGCTGTTGAGCAGGTAGCGCGCCATGCCCGCCTGCTCGAACAGCTGCCGGTAATTACCCAGCACCGGATGCGCCGGCCACAACGGCGGCGGCAAGGCGTTGGACGTGCCTGGCGGCATGAACGAAACTGCGAGCATCCACAGCAACGGGAACAGCGCCACCGCGGCGGCGCCCAGCAGCAGGCCGTTGATCAGCGCCTTCGCCAGCCGCGGATTCATGCCTCGTCACCAGTCTGCCCACTGCGCGACAGCCGCAGCATCGCCGCGGTCGCCGCGAACATCACCAGGAACAGCACGAACGCCTCCGCCGTGGCGACGCCGAGGTTCCACCATTGGAAGCCGTCCTCGTACATCAGGTACAGCACACTGGTGGTGCTTTCCAGCGGGCCGCCGTCGGTCATCACGTAGGGCTCGGCGAACAGCTGGAAATAACCCGATACGGTGAGGATGGACACCATCAGCAGCGTCGGCCCGAGCATCGGCAAGGTGATGTGGCGGAACTGCCGCCATGCCGACGCGCCGTCGATGCGCGCCGCTTCGTAGAGCTCGCCGGGGATCGCCTGCAGCCCGGCGAGTAGGATGATCATGTTGTAGCCGAAGTTCTTCCACACCGCGAACAGGATGATGGTGGGCATCGCCCAATGCGGGTCGCCCAACCAGTCCACCGGGTGGATGCCAAGCATGCCGAGCAGGTGGTTGGCCCAGCCATACTTGGTATTGAACAGGTAGCGCCACACCACCGCCGTCGCCACCGCGGTGGTCACCACCGGCGCGAACAGTGCGGTGCGGAAGAACGCCTTGCAGCGCGCCATTGGCGAGTGCAGCAGTAGCGCCGCGCCCACCGAAGCGGCCAGCGACAGCGGCACCCCCGCCACCACGAAGTAGAACGTATGGCCCAGCGCGGCCCAGAACTGCGGCCGGTGCAGCAGCATCCAGTAGTTACCCAGCGCCACAAAGCGCAGGTTGTGCAGGTCGGCCAAGGCATAGAGGTCGTAGTCGGTGAAGCTCAGCGCCAGCGCACCGAGCACCGGCAGCAGGAAGAACACCGCTAGCACCAGCAATGCCGGCGCGAGGAACAGCCACGCGGCGCGCGAGCCGGTCATTGCGACGACGCCTGCCTGCCAAGCAGCGCGCGCCGCTTGGCCAGAATCGCGTCGGCCCGGCTGTCCATCTCCGCCGCCGCCTGGTCCACCTTCAGCTCGCCAGCCACCGCACGCGCGGCGACCTGCTGCATCATCACCGCGATGCGTTCCCACTCGGGCACGGCCGGCGCGGACTTGACGCGTTCGAGTTGGTCGCGGAACGCTTGCATGGCCGGATCATGCAGCAGCAGCGGGCTGCTCCAGCTGCTGCGCCGCGGCGGAATGTCGCCGGTAAGCCGGTAGAAGCGCTGCTGCACGCGTGGCTGCGAGAGGTATTCGATCAGCGCCCATGCCTCGCGCCGATGCTTCGACGCGCGGAACACCACCAGGCTGGAGCCACCCGCGAGGCCTGCGCCCGGACCCTCCGGCCCCGGCAGCGGCGCCGTGGCCCAGTCGCCCTGCTCGCTCGCCGGCAGGCGCTTGCGGAACTCGGCGACGTTCCATGGCCCGGACAGATAGAACGCATACACGCCGCGGCCGAACTCGTCCCACGGATCGCTCACCTCCACGTTGGTGACGTCCGGTGCCTGCCGAAGGCGGAAAGTATCGACGTAGAAGCCGAGTGCGCGGCGGAATCCTGGGCTCTCGAAATTGCCGCGGGTGTCGTCGTCGCGCAGCAAGGGGTCGGGTTGCTGTAGCGCCAGCGAAAGCAGTTGCTCGTACTCGTTGGTCGGCAACAGGATGCCGTAGACCTTGCGCGCCGGATGGCTGAGCGCGGCCAGCATGCGCCGCCACTCGGCCCAGTCGCGCGGCGGCGCGTCGAAGCCCGCCTGCTTCAGAAGGTCGCTGCGGTAGAACAGCAGGCGCGTATCCACGTACCAGGGGATGCCATACAACTGGCCGTTAGTGAGATTGGTGGCCCAGATGCTGGCGAAGTAGTCGGACGCCATCACCGTCGACGAGGCGGCGACGCGCCGCTGCAGGGGGGCCAGCGCATGCAAGGCCACCATTTCGGGCAACCACGTGTTGCCGAGCTGCGCCATGTCCGGTGCGGTGCCACCGGCAATCGCGGTGAGCAGCTTCTGGTGTGCCGCGCTCAGCGGCAGTTGCTGCACCTCGACGTGGATGTCCGGATGGGCCCGTTCGAAATCCGGCAACAGGCGGGTGACGGCATCGCCTTCCGGACCGAACGTCCAGAACACCAGGGCGTCGTCGCGTCTGCCGCTGCAAGCGGTAAGGCACAACGCGGCAGCGATGGACAGCCATCGCCACCACGCCACATACCCTGCCCGCAGCTTCATCCCGGTTACCTCAGTGGTCGTCCAGCCAGCCGCCGGCGAAGCCCGCCCGCTGCAGGCCGCGGCGGATATACGGGTTCTTCTTCATCACGCTCCATACCAGGCCACTGCGCCAGTTCTCGATCATCAGCAGGATCGGCCCCTGGTCGATGCCCAGCTGCTGGTTGTCGGCCCAGCCGAAGCCGGGATAAGTGTGGCCATACACCGGTGCGCTATGGAAGCTAGGGTTGAACGCGTCGACGAAACCGTAGCGGTTGTAGATGTACTGGCCGTAGCGCTGCTTCATCGTCATAAGCGCAGGCACCACGATGGACGGCGCGAATGCGATGGAGCCACCCGCCGCGGTGGGTGCGATGGTGCCGTCGTCGGTAATGTTTTCCAGCCCGGCGCCACGCGCCATGTAGCCGCTGAAGCGGCGCACGCCCTGCGGCAGGTTCTCGGTGACGTCGCCCGGTCCGTCGCTGGCGGTCAGGCCCCATACGTCGGCGCCGTAGCCGGTCCAGCGGCCTGGATTGGCGATGGCGTAGGCGCGCTGCGCGTAGGTGGCCAGGCGCCCGTTCTCGGCGTAATCGAGGTCGTGCGCGCGCCCCCACGCATCGCGGATGCCGCGGAAGTCCACCCACGACTCGGTGTACTGGTGGCCGAACAGCGGGCCAAAGTCGAGGAAGGTGTAGCCCTCGAAAGTCCCCCACTGCTTCGGATAGGTAGAGCACCATGCCGCCCACGCGTCCGCATCCACGGGATGCGTGGGCGAGCCCAGCGCGAGCAGGTAGACCAACTTGCCTTCGTCGTAGCCTTTCCAGTCGGATGGAATGAACTGGCCACCCGGCGTCCAGCCCATGCTGATGAGCGGCTTGCGCACCTGCATCCACGGCCAGTCGACGGCGCGGTACAGCCGGTCGGCCATCTGGCGGATCTCGCGCTCCTGCGGCGTGTTGCGGTCGTAATAGCTCTCCGCGAACAGCACGCCACCCATCAGCAGGGTGGTGTCCACGCTGGACAACTCCACCCAGCGGCCGTAGCGGCGACCGGTCTGCATGTCGAGGAAGTGGTAGAAGAAACCGTGGAAGCCGGCAGTGTCGTCTTCGCTGTCGTTCTGCGGGGCTGCCGCGAAGAAGCGCAGCGTGGTCAGGGTGCGCTGGACCGCCTGCGCACGCGTGATGTAGCCGCGCTCGACACCGATGCCGTAGGCGGTGAGGCCGAAGCCGACGGCGGCGATGGAGGAGAAGGTGTGGTTCGGCCACGAATCGGGCACCAGGCCGGTATACGGGTCGGCGCTCTGCCAGAACCAATCGAAGGTGCGATGCTCCAGGTCGTCGATGAAGGCCTTCTGTGCGGGCGTCAGCTTCCGGTACGTAAGGGTATCGGGCCGCGGTGGCACGACCGCCTGCGTCGCCTGTAACGGCATGCCGGCGACGAATACCATCAGGACGGCGGCCGCGAACAGTTGCAGGCGGCGCCACGGGAATGAAGACATTGCAAACCTCGGATGGATGTAACGGAGCGGTGCCATGCCGGCGCCGCGGCAAGATTCAGGCGGCCTGCATCGCCGTTGCCGGGCAGACCTTGTCGATGAACGCCTGGTGCAGGGGCATCGCCTCCACGCACGAATTCACCACTTGGCGCACGCTGGCCATGAAGCCGGCGAGGTCCTTCTGGGGCATCTGGTCCACCAACGGGTGGTAGCCCCGCGGCACGATACGCTGGCCAAGCATCACCTGCACCCAGCTCGGCGTGGAGAACATCTCCTCGCCATCGCGATAGAAGCGGCCGCTGTCGCGGAACAGGCGGATGTACTCGTCGAGCTGCTGCGGCACCGCCATAGTGCGGCAATGGTTCCAAAACGGCGTGTCCTCGCGTTCGGTCGCGTGGTAATGCAGGATCAGGAAATCACGGATGCGCTCGTACTCGAAGCGGGAGCGCGCGTTGTAGCGGTCGATCAGCACCGGGCTGAAATCCCGCTGCGGGAACATCTCCAGCAGGCGCGCGATGCCGGACTGGATCATGTAGATGCTGGTGGACTCCAGCGGCTCAAGGAAACCGGCGGCCAGGCCGAGCGCCACCACGTTGCGGTTCCAGGCCCGCTTGCGCGCGCCGGTGGTGAAGCGCAGCAGTTTCGGGTCGCCCAGCGGCTTGCCATCCAGGTTCGCCAGCAGGATCGCGGCAGCTTCGTCGTCGCTCATGTGCGCGCTGCAGTAGACGTGCCCGTTGCCGGTGCGGTACTGCAGGGGAATGCGCCATTGCCAACCGGCCGGACGCGCGGTCGAGCGCGTGTATGGCGTGAGTTGCGCCACCCGCTCGCAACCCACCGCCACGGCGCGGTCGCACGGCAGCCAATGCGAGAAATCGTGGTAGCCGGTGTGCAGGGTCTGCTCGATGAGCAGGCCGCGGAAACCGGTGCAATCGATGAACAGGTCACCTTCGATGCGCTCGCCACCTTCCATCAACAGCGCCGATACGAAGCCGTCGTCCAGCCGAAGTTCCACGCTGGCGATCTTGCCCTCGGTACGTCGTACGCCACGCTGCTCGGCGTATCGACGCAGGAACCGCGCGTACAGGCCGGCATCGAAATGATAGGCGTAGGCAACGTTGGCCAGCGGCGAGTTGGCCGGCACATCGGTGGCGGAGGGCATGAACTTCCCGCGCGGCGCGGCCACCGTGTTGAGCGAATAGGCGCCGATGTCCTCGGCCAGGCCCAACTGCTTGGCCTTGATCCAGAACTGGTGGAACGGCAGCAAGCTGATGGCGTGGCCGATCTCGCCAAAACCGTGCACATAGCTGTCGCCGAGCCGACCCCAGTCGTTGAACTGGATGCCGAGCTTGAAGGTGCCCTGGGTGTTGCGGACGAACTCGACGTCGTCCACCCCGAGCAGGTCGTTGAACAGCTTGAGATGCGGCACCGTGCCTTCGCCCACACCGACGGTGCCGATTTCCTCGGACTCCACCAGCCGGATCGAGCAATCGCCGCCCAGCACCTTGGAGAAGGCCGCAGCTGCCATCCATCCGGCGGTGCCGCCGCCGGCGATCACGATGCGTTTGATGCGCATGTCGGTCATGAAGCGCTCCGGCAAAAAGTCGTTCCGTGGAAACGCCGGGGTGCGCGAGACACCCCGGCTGGTGCATCAGAAGTTCAGGCCCATCGAGAGCTTGACCGTACGGGGATAACCTGTGATGTCACCCGTGGGGTTGTAGGTCACGACAGGGTTGTAGCTGCCGTTCGCCCCCCAGTTTTCCAGATAGTTGACGTAGTTGTTCCAGTTGAATGCGTTGATCAGGTCGAAGCGCACGTAGGCATTGAGGTTGCCGTAGAGCTTGAAGTTCTTCGTGGCCTGGAAGTCCAGGTCGCGGTAGCCGAAGATCTTGCCGCCGATCAGGAAGCGCCCGTTGCCCGGCGGCGCGACCGCCGCCGAACGGCAACCGCTGCCGGCCACGCCGCCGCTGTCCACGTTGGTGGCCGGCGCACCGAAGCACGCGAGGTTGATGTCCGGGACCGGCGTGGACAAGGTCAGCTTGGCGCCGAGCGTGAAACCCCACGGGCCATCCAGCGTGCCGGTCATAACCAGGCGATGCTTGGCGACACCGGACGAGGTGTACGGGTAGTTGCCGATCCACTCGTAGTCGAACGCGTACTGGTCGGTGGGATTTCCGTTGTCGTTGTTCTGCCGCGTACTCGAATAGGTATACGCGATCGTCGCACCCCAGTGCGATTCCGGCGTATACGGCTTGTTGGCCGACACCAGCAGTTGGCGGGTGCGCGTCTCCAGCCCGTTGTTGCCGATGATCAGGCTGCCGAAACCGGGGATGCCGTTGCCCCAGGGCTGGCTGCCGTTGTGCCAGAACGCACCATCGGGGTAACGGTTGCCCAGGGTATAAACCAGGCCATCGTGGCTCTTGATGTACGCCAGCGCTACGCTGGTATTCCAGTCGCCCACCTGGTTGCGCATGCCGATGCTGAATTGGTCGGAATACGGCGCCTTCAGGTTGTTGTTGACCAGATCGACTTCCTTACCGGCATTGCTGCCGGATACCAGGCCCTGCAGGGTCGGGATGTTGAGGTAGGCCGGATTCCAGGCGTAGCAGTTGTTCACGCCAACCGTGCAGGGCATGTCCGGCGTGTTGAAGTACACCGTGGGCTGCGACAGCGACTGCTTGGTCTGCTCCACCTGCAGCCCCTCGTAGAGGTTGCGGTCGTAGGAGCGGCCGGCACCGCCGAAGATCACGTGCTTCTGGTCGCCGTTGATGTCGTAGGAGAAGCCAAGGCGCGGCTGCCACTCGTTGGTCTTCGCGTGGCGGTTGTGGCCCGTGCTGATGTAGTCGTTGATGTTCACCCCCCCCATTGCCAGCGACTGGGCGTAGGTCTGTCCGGCCGGCGCGTTCGGATCCTGCTGCTGGAAGGCCGCCACTACGTCCGCGGGGGTCACGTAGTTCAGGTAAGACGGCGTCGTCTCGTAGTCCCAGCGCACGCCGAGGTTCAAGGTCAGGTGGTCATTTACCGTCCAGTCGTCCTGGATGTAGGCGCCGAACTGCTTGTCCGAACTGTTCGCCACCGGGCTCATGCCGGGCGTGGGCGAGCCGAACTGCACCTGGTAAGGGATTGACTCGGTGCCGGCCGACGTCACCGCATAATTGAACAGGGCATTGGAATCCCCCGCGTCCTGCGCGGTGAGCTTCACCGCCTTGTACTTGAAGCCGGTCTTGATGACATGGTCGCCGTGCCATTCCAGGTCGTTGAAGGTTAGGTCGTCCTGGATCGCCGGACCCTTCTGGCCCTTGTTCTGCTGTGCCAGCGGCGAGTTGCCGGTCTGCAGCACGGTAACGTACCGCTGCGCACCGGTGAGGGTGTAGCTGTTGCCCGCGCCGAGGGCGATGGGAGTGGGCGAGAAGAACGCGTCCTCGTAGGTCAACTGCAGGCGGTTGAACCAGCTGTAGGCGCTGTGATCCCAACGCACGTCGACGCGCTTGTCGGTATTGATCGTGTTTAGCCCTGCCGAGGCGGTGAGCACGCCGCCGAGGCCACCGATGGAGGTTTCGTCGCGGTACTTGCCACTCACCTCCAAGCGGTCGCGCGAGGTGGGCTCGTAGTCGATCTTGCCGAACCAGTCGTTTTCCTTGAACGGCAGGCTTGCTGGGCCGATCTGCGACTGCACGCTAGCGGGCAGGTAGCTGGCGTAGCCGGTGATGCCCGGCACGACGGTGGTGGGACTGTCGAACTCCTTGCCCTCGTAGGACACGTAGAAGTGCGCCATGTCCTTGACGATAGGACCGCCGAAGTCGAAGCCATAGTCCTTCTCGTGCGACGGCGTCTTGTGGTGCGCAGCCCGCTCGGACGGAGTCTCGGCGCGCATGCGGGTATCGGTGAAGCTGCCGAACACGTCGCCGTGGTATTCGTTCGTGCCCGACTTGGTCTCGGCCGTGATCGCGGCCGAGGAGATCTGGTCGTACTCTGCCTTGTAGTTGGATGTGATGACCTTGTATGAGCCAATCGCCAGCTGCGGGAACGGATTTCCCTGACTTGCGTTCTGGCCGGTGATGCCACCCGACAGCACGTAGTTCTTCTGGCCGACGCCGTCGATGTAGACGTTGATGTTGCTGTTGGCCTGGGCGCCGGAGCGCAGGCTGGTGTTGCCGTTGGCGTCACGCGTGAACACCATGCCGGGTACGATGTCGGCGAACTCGAGGAAGTTGCGCGACGCTTCCGGCAAGGCCGCGATGTCGCGCAGCGAGACGATGTTGCCCACTTCGGAGGTGGTCACCTCCGGCAACTCCACCGCCGTTGCCGACACCGACACGCCGGCCAGTGTCTTGGCGTTGGCCTGCGAGGCCGTGGCGCCGGTGAGGTCGATCGTGCTGATCGAAGCCACCGCCAGTTGCACCGTCTTCTCCACGCCGGATCCGGTCTGCACCTGGTAGGTGCCTGACGGCAGGCCGACGATGGCGAAGCTGCCGTCCTTGCTCGACTGGGTGACGCGTACCAGGCCAGTCGCGACGTTCCTGACGGTGACGCTGGTGTTGGGCGCGGCGTTGCCGCGCAACGTGGCGTCGGATGTCTGCGCCATGACGATGCTTGGCGCGGACGCGAGCATGGCCGCCACGACGGCCGCCGGCAACAAGCGCTTCTTGTATGACTTGAGACTACTCATGAACTCCCCTCCAATTGTCAGCTAGCGACTCGACGTATGGCGAATCTTCTTGGTTGTGGTGATGGTGGCTCCGCGCCGATGTGCCCCGCAGGATTCACGCACGACGATGTCGCAGCCGAGCGTGTGCACCGATGCGGCCGAACGCCCGGGGCGGTCCATCAGGTCGGCCAGCAGCTCCATGGCGTTCTTGCCCAGCTCCGCAATGCGTACGCGCACCGTGCTGAGCGGTGGTGTGACGTAGCGCGCGATCGGGATATCGTCAAAACCGGCCACGGCGACGTCGCCCGGCACGGCAAGACCGGCTTCTTTGAAGGCTTGCAGGCAGCCCACAGCCATTGTGTCGTTGGCGGCGAACACCGCCTGCGGACGTATCTTCATGACCAGCAGCTCGCGACCCGCCACGTAGCCGGACGATTCGCCGAAATCGCCCGCTAGGAGGCGCACCGGCTCGCCCGGCAGGAACTTGGCCATTGCCGCTCGGAATCCCGCCTCGCGCTGGCGGGCGTCGTAGTTGTCCTTCGGGCCGCCAACGAAGGCGATGCGCTGGTGCCCGATGTCGACCAGGTGTCGCACCATGGCGTAGGTGCCGGCGAAGTTGTCGATGTTCAGCACGGCATCGGCGCCATTCTTCACGTCGCTGTTGAGCAGCACGATGGGCAGGCCATCCGGCAGGTTGGCTTTCAGGAAAGCCGCGTCCACGTGCGGCGAGGACAGCAGCACCACGCCATCCACGCGACCCTGCATCGCGCGCAGCGCGGCCGCCGCATCCTCTTCGCCATCGTGCGAACTGGACACCAGCAGGTGCAGGCCATGCGAGCGGGCCTCGAGGTCGATACCGCGGATCAGTTCGGAGAAAAACTCGCCGTGCAGGTCGGGCAACAGTGCGCCAATGGCGTGCGTGCGCCGGGTAATCAGGCTGCGGGCGGCGCTGTGCGGGACGTAGCGCAGGCGCGCGGCGGCCTCGCGGATGCGTTGCGCAGTGACGGGCGTCACGCCGCCACCGCCGTTCAGGGCACGGGACACCGAAGCCACCGAAACCTTGGCTTCGCGCGCAACATCCTTGATGGTCGCCGTCATTCCCCAGACTCTCCGCCGGATGGCGCCTCCGGGCGCCGTTGGCGAGAACGTAAACGTTTTCATGGAAGCTTGTAAAGAGAGCGGGACCGGTCCCGTTGATGCGATGCCACAACAGATCAGCCAGTCATGAACAAAAATCCAAGAATCGAGGAAGAATGTCGATTTTGCAGCGCAATAATCGTAGCGGAAGGCGTTATGCCGGCTCTCGCAAAGGTACGCGGCGAAAACGGCAGGCCGGCACATTTGAAGGAAACGCTTTCACGTCCATCCCGACTCAATCCTCCGAGACCGCGCCGCTGATCCGGATAAAATGGGACTGCCGTGCTTTTGGACGGCCATCCATCCATACGTCCAAAAAGACTTTTCCAGTCGCATCTGAAAAATCGTCATGAAAAAAGTGTTGACACGCCCGGACGGCAGGCGTACGGTCGGTCGCATGTCGCAGCGCAGCAGCTACCGCAGCATCACCGCCAAGTACCGTCCCCCGACGGTCGCTAGCGCGTTGCGCCGTCGCGGCCTGCTCCTTCTTGCCCTTGTACTCGTACTCCTTATTACCAACGGAGGTGCGGGCTGAGGGCATGTGTCCAGGTAGCTAGAGAAACCTGAAAACACCCAAAGAACCCCGCACCAAAGATGGAGCGGGGTTTTTTGTTGCCCTCGGCCTCGCACCCACACAGCGGAGCGAAGCGATGGAAACCCAGCAGAACGACCCGCAAAGCGAGATCGGCGACGTAGCCGCCGAACACGTGCGCATCTTCGACACCACCCTGCGCGACGGCGAGCAGACGCCCGGATTCTCGATGGACCGGCGCGCCAAGCTGCGCATGGCACAGATGCTCGAATCGCTGGGGGTCGACGTACTGGAGGCCGGTTTCCCGCAGGCGTCGCCGGACGATTTTGCTGCGGTCGCGCAGATCGCGGGCACCCTCACCCGCACCACAGCTTGCGCCTTAGCGCGCTGCGTGCCGGGCGACATCGACAGCGCGGGTCGCGCTCTGGAATCGGCCAGGCGCTCGCGCATCCACGTGTTCCTCTCCACCAGCCCGCTGCACCGCGAGCACAAGCTCAACATGAGCAGGCAGCAGGTGCTGGATGCCGCCGTCGCCGGCGTGGAACGCGCCATGCAGCTGGCACACGAGGTGGAATTTTCCGCCGAGGACGCGATGCGCACCGAGCCGGAGTTCTTGGTCGAGGTGTTCGACGCCGCCGCCGCTGCCGGCGCCACCACGCTGAACGCGCCGGACACCGTGGGCTACATGACGCCCACGGAGATCGCCGAGCGTTTTGCCTACCTCATCGCCAATGTCAAGCGCGGCAGGCACGTGGTTTTTTCCAGCCACTGCCACAACGACTTGGGCCTGGGCGTCGCCAACAGCCTGGCTGCCGTGGGCGCGGGCGCTCGTCAGGTGGAATGCACGATCAACGGCATCGGCGAGCGCGCGGGCAATGCCGCACTGGAAGAGATCGTGATGGCGATGAAGGTCCGCGGCGCATGGTTCGGCACCGACACGCGCATCGACACCCGCAAGCTCTATCCCGCCTCGCGCCTGCTAAGCGAGCTCACCGGCCAGAACGTGCAGCGCAACAAGGCCATCGTCGGCGCCAATGCCTTCGCGCACGAATCGGGCATCCACCAGCACGGAATGCTCAAGCATCGCGGCACCTACGAAATCATGCGTCCGCAGGACGTCGGCATCGCCGAGACCAAGCTGGTGCTGGGCAAGCACTCCGGCCGCGCCGCGTTGCGCCAGCGCTTGCAGACGCTGGGACACGAACCTGACGACGCCGCGATGGACACGATCTTCGCGCGCTTCAAGGCGCTGGCCGACCGGAAGCGCGAGATCCACGACGAGGACCTGGAAGCCATCGCGCTGGGCCACGATCCGGAAGCACTGGGACCCTGGCAGCTGGTGCAGCTGAACACCAGCACACACCTCGGCGGCAGCGCTTCGGCCTCGGTGAAGCTGCGCCACGACGACGGCCGCGAAACCGGCGAGGCGGCGATCGGCGACGGCCCGGTGGACGCGGTGCTGCGTGCCATCGAGCGCGCCACCGGGAGCACGCTGGACCTCACCGAATTCCAGGTGCGTGCGGTGAGCGCCGGCGGCGACGCGCAAGGCCACGCCAGCCTCACCGCGCGCCACGCCGAGCGCGACTGGCGCGGCCACGGCATGAGCACCGACATCGTGGAAGCCACCGCGCAGGCCGCACTGGCCATCGTCAACCGCATCGACCGGCAGTCGGCGCAGGGCCGATCCGGAGCACCCATTGAAGCCTGCGGCCATGCAAGGCCGCCTTTTGACCCTCTCGCGCAGGGAAGCGCGCAAAAGGAGCATCGCGCATGAGCAACGTCGCCTTCCTCTGGCACAACGGCCGCATCAAGCCCTGGACCGAGGCCAACGTCCACGTCAGCACCCACGCGCTGCATTACGGTTCGTCGGTGTTCGAGGGTGAGCGCGTCTACGCCACGCCGAACGGCCCGGCCTATTTCCGCCTGGCCGACCACACGCGCCGACTGTTCGAATCGGCCAAGGTGTACGAGATCGAGATTGGCTACAGCGAGGCCGAGATCGATGCGGCCTGCCACGAGGTGATCAGCGCCAACGGCATGCAATCCGCCTACGTGCGACCCATCGTGTTCCGCGGCGCAGGTGGCCTGGGCGTGCTGCCCAAGGATGGCGCTCCGGTGGACGTGGCCATCATGGCGATGGCCTGGGGCGCCTACCTCGGCGACGCCGCGGAGCGCGGCGCGGACGTGTGTGTCTCCTCGTGGAACCGCCCTGCGCCGAACACTATCCCTGGCTGGGCCAAGGCTGGCGGCAACTACCTCAGCAGCCAGCTGATCGGACTGGAAGCGCGCCGTGGCGGCTACGATGAAGGCATTGCGCTGGGCCACAACGGCCTGCTTAGCGAGGGTGCGGGCGAGAACCTGTTCCTGGTCAAGCGCGGCAAGCTGCTCACGCCCCCCTCCAGCGCCGGCATCCTCGCCGGCATCACCCGCGACAGCGTGCTCACCCTGGCTGCCGAACTGGGCATCGAGGCTGAAGAACGCGACTTGCCGCGCGAAGCGCTATACACCGCCGACGAGATGTTTATGACCGGCACCGCCGCCGAGATCACCCCTGTGCGCTCGGTGGATCGCAAGCCGGTGGGCAACGGCCAACCCGGCCCGGTGACCCGGGCGTTGCGCGAGGCGTTCTTCGGACTGTTCGACGGCCGTACCCACGACAAGTGGGGGTGGCTGGATCTGGTGGATCCAGCCCGTGCGGCGGGGTTTGCCAGTGCGGTCATTCCTGGCCGCGAAGGTCAAGAAGTAGGCATCCATGGAGTTGCCTCTGGGGCCATCCATGCCCACGAAAGTGAAACAGCCGGCATTCATGCCCGCACGTCTCACGAAAGGTCTGCTTCGATGGAGATCCCGGCATGACGACCGCTCGCACCCTGTTCGAGAAAATCTGGGGCGCCCATGTGGTCGCTCCCGAAACCGCCGATACCCCGGCGATCCTCTACATCGACCTGCACCTGGTGCACGAGGTCACCTCGCCGCAGGCCTTCGACGAACTGCGTGCACGCGGCTTGAAGCTGCGCCGCACGGATCGCACGCTGGCCACACTGGACCATTCCACGCCCACCCTGCCCACCGGCGCCAACGGCGAGCGTCCCTACGCCAATGCCGAAGCCAAGGCGCAGGTCGCCCAGCTGGAGCAGAACTGCCGCGAGTTCGGCATCGAACTGCACGGCTGGGACAGCCGCGAACGCGGCATCGTGCACGTGATCGGTCCCGAGCTTGGCGCTACCCAGCCGGGCATGACCATCGTCTGCGGCGACAGCCACACGTCGACGCATGGCGCATTCGGCGCCTTGGCCTTCGGCATCGGTACCACCGAAGTGGGCCACGTGATGGCTACGCAGTGTCTACTCCAGCGCAAGCCTAAGACGCTGGCGATCCACGTCGACGGCGAGCTGCCGAAGGGCGTGGGCGCCAAGGACCTGATCCTGCACATCATCGGCCAGATCGGCGTGGACGGCGGCACCGGCCACGTCGTCGAATACCGCGGCGCGGCCATCGAGAAGCTGTCGATGGAAGAGCGCATGACGGTGTGCAACATGTCGATCGAGGCAGGCGCACGCGCCGGCCTGATCGCGCCGGACGAAACTACTTATGCCTGGCTGAAGGGCCGCGCGCGGGCACCGCAGGGCGAAGCGTGGGATCGCGCCACCGCGCACTGGCGCACCCTAAGGACCGACGACGGCGCGCGCTACGACCGCGAGGTACGCATCGACGCCGCCGCGGTGAAGCCCACCGTCACCTACGGCACCCACCCGGGCATGGCGATCGCGATGGACACACCGGTGCCGGCGGCGCGCAATGCAGTGGAACAACGCGCGCTGGACTACATGCAGAGCCGTGCCGGCCAGCCGATGCAGGGCACGCCGGTGGACGTGGTATTCGTCGGCAGCTGCACCAACTCGCGCCTGTCCGACCTGCGCGAGGCCGCTGGTGTGCTGCGCGGTCGCCGCATCGCCGATGGCGTGCGCATGCTGGTGGTGCCCGGCTCCGAAGCCGTGCGCCGCGAGGCCGAGGCGGAAGGCCTGCACGAGGTGTTCCGCGCCGCCGGTGCCGAATGGCGCATCCCCGGCTGCTCGATGTGCATCGCCATGAACGGTGACCTGGCGCTGCCGGGCCAACTGGTCGTCTCCACCTCTAACCGCAACTTCGAGGGCCGCCAGGGCAAGGGCGCGCGCACCGTGCTGGCCAGCCCCGCCACTGCCGCGGCCTCTGCCGTCGCCGGTGCGATCGCCGATCCGCGCGAGTACATAAACCAGGAGCAGGCCGCATGAAGCCCGTCACCCGCATCCACTCGCGCACCGCCGTGCTGGCCGACGAGAACGTCGACACCGACCGCATCATTCCGGCGCGCTTCCTAACCACCACCACGCGCACGGGCCTGGGCAAGCTGTGCTTCAACGACTGGCGTTACCTGCCGGACGGCAGCGACAACCCCGATTTCCCGCTCAACAAGCCGGAGGCAAAGGGTTGCGCCATCGTGGTGGCCGGACGCAATTTTGGCTGCGGATCCTCGCGTGAGCACGCGCCCTGGGCGCTGCTGGACTACGGCATACAGGCCGTGCTGTGCAGCGAGATCGCGGACATCTTCCGCAACAACGCGCTGAAGAACGGCCTGCTCGCCATCGTGATATCGGCCGCCGAACACCGCTGGCTGCTAGCCAATCCCGGTGTCGAGCTGAGCGTCGACGTGCAGGGCCAGTACATCGCCCTGCCCGACGGCGGCCGCATCAGCTTTGAACTGGAGCCGTTCGCGCGGC
This sequence comes from Rhodanobacter sp., assembly GCA_027450005.1. Classification (GTDB taxonomy): domain Bacteria; phylum Pseudomonadota; class Gammaproteobacteria; order Xanthomonadales; family Rhodanobacteraceae; genus Rhodanobacter_A. Next base: position 18,115 of record DAIDKO010000075.1, read on the forward strand.
ATTGCCTACTCGAAGGCGTGGACCAGCTTGGCTTCCTGCTACAGCACGCCGGGGACGTCGATGCGTTCGAGGCGCGCTACGAGGCAGCGGCATGAAGCCAAGCGACGCCACAACCCTCCCTCCCCGTCATTCCGACCATCGCCGGGAAGACGGCGACTACGAAACCGCTACCACGCACGAGGACATCCACGCATGAAAGCCCGCATCGTCACCCTGCCCGGCGACGGCGTCGGTCCCGAAGTCACCGCCGCGGCGGTCGCCGTGCTCAACGCCGTGGCCACGCATTACGAGCACACGTTCGCGTTCGACGAACAGTTAATCGGCGGCGCCGCCATCGACGCCACCGGCGAGCCGCTGCCGACCTCCGCGTTGCAGGCCTGCCAGTCCGCCGATGCCGTGCTGCTGGGCGCGGTGGGCGGCCCGAAGTGGTCGGACCCCAATGCGCCGATGCGCCCCGAGCAGGGCTTGCTGGCCCTGCGCGCCACGCTGGGCGTGTACGCCAACCTGCGTCCGCTCACCGTGCATCCCGCGCTGGCCGGGCTCTCGCCGCTGAAGGACGACAAGCTCAAGAACGTGGACGTGTTGTTCGTGCGCGAGCTGACCGGCGGCGCCTACTTCGGCGCGAAGACCAAGGGCGCCGACTACGCCACCGACGAGTGCAGGTACACCGAGGCCGAAATCGAGCGCGTCGCCCGCCGCGCCTTCGAGCTGGCCCGCGCGCGCCGCAAGCACGTCACCTCGGTGGACAAGGCCAACGTGCTGGAGACTTCGCGCCTGTGGCGCCGCACCGTCACCCGCATCGCCGCCGACTACCCGGACGTGACGCTGGAGCACCAACTGGTCGATTCGATGGCCATGCTGCTGCTGACGCGCCCCGGCAGCTACGACGTGGTGGTCACCGAGAACCTGTTCGGTGACATCCTGACCGACGAAGCCGCCGCGCTGGCCGGTTCGCTGGGCCTGCTGCCGTCCGCTTCGCTGGGCGAGGGCCGCAATGGACTCTACGAACCCATCCACGGTTCTGCACCCGACATCGCGGGTCAGGGCGTGGCCAATCCCATCGGCACCATCCTCTCCGTCGCGCTGCTGCTGCGACATTCGCTGCGGCTGGAGGCCGAGGCGCAGGCGGTGGAGGCCGCGGTCGACCGCGTGCTGCAGCACGGCCCTCGCAGCCGCGACATCGGCGGCGACGCCGGCACCGCCGAGGTGCGCGACGCAGTGCTCGCGGCGCTGGCCGACCACGTGGCCACCCATCGCGACTCTTTCAGCGGATCGCGCGCATGCGGCTGAGCAGGCGCACATCCGCTTCCCTTGCCCTCCCCTGTGCGCCGCGCCCGGCGCCCACGACGACCCATGCCCACTCCCCGGCCATGCCCCGTCGTCACCCCCGAGCTGACGCCGTAGCGCGCACAGGGGAGGCAACCACCCACCACTACATCCCCACCAGACACACGCACGTCGCCATCAACGAAGGAGCCACCGCATGAGCAATACCCATACCAACGACACGCTGGCCAAGGCCCGCATCGCCGTCCTCGGCTACGGCAGCCAGGGTCGCGCCCACGCCCTCAATCTGCGCGACTCCGGCCTCGATGTCGTCGTTGGCGTGCGCAAGGGTGGCCCCTCCTGGGAGAAGGCTCACGCCGAGGGCTTCAACGTCGCCGAGCCGGGCGACGCGGTGAAGGGTGCCGACCTGGTCGCCGTACTCACCCCCGACATGGTGCAGGCCGACCTGTACAAGCAGAGCATCGAGCCGAACATCAAGCCGGGCGCCGCGCTGCTGTTCGCGCACGGCTTCAACGTGCATTTCAAGCGCGTCGAGCCGCGCAAGGACATCGACGTGATCCTGGTCGCGCCCAAGGGCCCCGGCGCGCTGGTGCGCACCGAGTACGAGCGCGGCCGCGGCGTGCCCTGCATCTGGGCGGTGTACCAGGACGTAACGGGCCAGGCGCAGGTCAAGGCGCTCAGCTACGCCGACGGCATCGGCGGCGGCCGCGCCATGCTGATCAAGACCGACTTCAAGGAAGAGACTGAGACCGACCTGTTCGGCGAGCAGGCCGTGCTGTGCGGCGGCGCCTCGTCGTTGGTGCAGGCCGGCTTCGAAACCCTGGTCGAGGCCGGCTACCAGCCGGAGATCGCCTACTACGAAGTGCTGCACGAGCTGAAGCTGATCGTCGACCTGTTTTACGAGGGAGGCATCACCAAGATGCTGGAGTTCGTCTCCGAGACCGCCCAGTACGGCGACTACGTCAGCGGCCCGCGCGTGATCGACGCTGGCGTGAAGCAACGCATGCAGGGCGTGCTGAAGGACATCCAGGACGGCACCTTCGCGCGCAACTGGATCGCCGAATACGAGGCCGGCCTGCCGAACTACAAGAAGTTCAAGCAGGCCGACCTCGACCACCCGGTCGAGCAGGTGGGCCACAAGCTGCGTGCGCGCATGCCGTGGCTGCAACCCAATGCCGCCAAGCCCGCCGAGCCGCTGAAGAAGGCTGGCTGACGCCACAGCGGGCCGTGCGCGATGCGCGGCCCGTTTTCCACGCACCAACGAACACGAGGTACGCCATGAAACGCTTTCACATTGCCCTGGCCGTCGCCGACCTGGACGCCTCCATCGCCGACTACAGCAATCGCCTCGGCCAGCCGCCGCAGGCGCTCGTGTACGGCATCTACGCGATGTGGCGCACCGACATCCTCAACTTCTCGATCCGCCAGCAGCCGGAGAAAGCCGGCCAGATCTGCCAGCTCGGTTTCGAGGACGACAGCGCGCAGGGCTTCAGCAGCAGCACCGACGTCAACGGCATCGCCTGGGAGCGCTTCTCCACGCTGGAGCAGGACCTGCAGATCATCGCCACCTTCGGCGTGCCGGTGCACCCAGCCGTCGAGCGCGACCTGATTCGCAACTGACGCCTGCCCACCTTCGCAACGGGAATCCATCGTGACCACCACGCAGACCGCTTACGCGATCCCCACCCACGACCAGCATCCGCTCGCCGGCCGCGCCATAACCGGCGCCGAGGCGATCGTGCAGGTATTCGCCGACGAAGGCGCAGGCGTGCTGTTCGGCTATTCCGGCGGCGCCATCCTGCCGGTGTACGACGCGGTGTTCCGCTACAACGCCGAGCATGTCGGCGACGACGGCCGCGAACCGATGCCGCTGATCGTGCCGGCCAACGAGCAGGGTGCCGGCTTCATGGCGGCGGGTTATGCGCGCGCCTCCGGCAAGGTGGGCGTGGCCATCGTCACCTCCGGCCCCGGCGCCACCAACACCGTGACACCGGTGCGCGACGCGATGGCCGACTCCACGCCGATTGTGGTGGTCTGCGGCCAGGTCGCCACGCCCGCGCTGGGTACCGACGCGTTCCAGGAGGCGCCGGTCAGCAACATCATGGGCGCCTGCGCCAAGCACGTGTTCCTAGTGACCGACCCCGCCGCACTGGAAGCCACGCTGCGCACCGCGTTTGAGATCGCCCGCAGCGGCCGCCCCGGTCCAGTGGTGGTGGACGTGCCGAAAGACGTGCAGAACGCCACGCTGCGCTTCGACGGCGCCAGCCGCCTGCCGATCCCCGGCTATCGCGCGCGGCTGCGCGCGGTCGAGAACGCACGACTGGACGATGCCGCCTGCGCCATCTTCTTCGATGCACTGATGCAGGCGAAGCGCCCCCTGGTATACGCCGGCGGCGGCGTAATCGCGGGCGAGGCGTCTGCGGCCTTGCGCGAATTCGCCAACACCTTCGGCCTACCGGTCACCACCACCCTGATGGGTCTGGGCGCCTACGACAGCACCGCACCACTGGCGTTGCACATGTTAGGCATGCACGGCACCGCCTACGCCAACTACGCGGTAGAGGATTGCGACTTCGTGTTGGCGCTGGGCGCGCGCTTCGACGACCGCGTGGCCGGCGTGCCCGACCAGTTCGCGCCTCGCGCGAAGTTCATCGCGCAGATCGACATCGATCCCGCCGAGATCGGCAAGGTGAAGGCGGTGGACTGGCACCACCTTGGCCAGCTGGTTCCCACGCTGGAACGGCTCACCGCCTGGGGCCGCGCGCGCGGCCTGCAGCCGCGGCTCGCCGACTGGCATGCGCACGTCGCCGCACTCAAGCGCGACCATGCGATGGGCTACGACCGCGACAGCGCGCTGATCCAGCCCTGTGCGGTAATCGAGGCAATCAACCGCATCGCGCAAGGCCGCGCCATTGTCAGCACCGGCGTGGGCCAGCACCAGATGTGGGCTGCGCAGTATTTCGACTTCCGCGCGCCGCGCCACTGGCTCACCTCCGGCTCAATGGGCACGATGGGCTACGGCCTGCCGGCGGCGATCGGCGCGCAGTTCGCGCGGCCCGACGCGCTGGTAATCGACATCGACGGCGACGCCAGCATCCGCATGAACCTCGGCGAGCTGGAGACCGTCACCACCTACGGGCTGCCGCTGAAGGTGGTGGTACTCAACAACAATGGCGACGGCATGGTGCGGCAGTGGCAGAAGCTGTTCTTCAAGGGCCGCTTCTCCGCCTCCGACAAGAGCCTGCACAAGAAGAACTTCGTGCTCGCCGCGCAGGCCGACGGCTTCGAGTGGGCGCGGCGCCTCGACGACAAGGCGCAGCTCGATGCCACCATCGCCGACTTCCTCGCCTTCGACGGCCCGGCCTTCCTCGAGGTGGTGATCGACCCCGATGCCGGCGTGTACCCGATGGTCGGCCCGGGCGCGACCTACGCGCAGATGATCACCGGCGATTTCATCGCGGCGCGCGGGGCGGCGGCGGTGGAAGCCGGCGGAGTCCCCTCGACGTCGATGTTCTGAGCCTTATCCCTTTTCCCTCCGGGGAGAAGGTGGCCCCAAGGGCCGGATGAGGGTACCGCGAAACCTCAAACCCGCACGCCGGCCGGCACCCTCACCCGAAGGGCGAGGGATTCACCATCAACGATGCGGTCAATCGTGTCGGGAGCCAGACCATGAAGCACACACTGTCTATCCTGCTGCAAAACGAATCCGGCGCCCTGGTGCGCGTGGCCGGCCTTTTCGCCGCGCGCCACGTCAACATCGACACGCTCACCGTGGCCGCGACGCACGATCCCGCGGTGTCGCAGCTCACCCTGGTGCTGCATGGCGACGAAGGCACACTGCAGCAGATCCTGCGCCAGGTGCGCAAGCTGGTGGACGTGCTGGACGCCAGCAGCCTCTCGCTTGTCGGCGGGCACGAGGGTAGCCGTCTCGCCGCCACGCCTGCATGAGCTTGCCGCTCGCCACGCTTGAACCCTCCGCCAGCGAGACGCCTGCTGGGCACGACCTGCTGCGCCATACGCTGGCCGCGCGGGTGTACGAGGTGGCGCGCAAGACGCCGCTGGAGGCCGCCGCGCTGCTCTCCGCGCGCCTGGTCAACCGCGTGCTGCTGAAGCGCGAGGACCTGCAGCCGGTGTTCTCGTTCAAGCTACGCGGCGCTTACAACAAGATGGCCGCGCTCGGCACTGCGGAACGCTCGAACGGCGTGATCGCCGCCTCCGCCGGCAACCACGCGCAGGGCGTAGCGCTGGCGGCGGCCCGGCTAGGCATCCGCGCGGTGATCGTGATGCCGGTAACCGCGCCGCAGGTGAAGGTGGACGCAGTACGCCGCTTTGGCGGCAACTTCGTCGAGGTGCTGCTGGCCGGCGATTCCTACAGCGACGCGCAGGCCGCCGCCCGGCACATCCAGGCTGAACGGGACCTGGTGTTCGTGCATCCGTTCGACGACCTCGCCGTGATCGCCGGCCAGGCTACCGTTGGCATGGAGTTGCTGCAGCAGTTGCCCGCGCCGCCGGACGCGGTGTTCGTGCCGGTGGGCGGCGGTGGGCTGCTCGCCGGCGTGGCCGGCTACGTGAAGGCGTTGTCGCCGCACACCAAGGTGATCGGCGTACAGGCGGCGGACTCCGACGCGATGGCGCGGTCGCTGGAGGCCGGCACGCGCGTAACGCTGCCCGAGGTCGGCCTGTTCGCCGACGGTACCGCGGTGAAACAGGTCGGCGCACTCACCTTCGAGTTGTGCCGCCGCCACGTGGACGAAGTGCTACGCGTGGACGGCGATGCGCTGTGCGCCGCGATGCGCGACGTCTACCAGGAAACCCGCTGCGTGCCCGAACCTTCCGGCGCGCTGGCGCTGGCCGGGCTGAAGCAGTACGTCGGCGTGCACGGCCTGCGCGACGCCACGCTGGTCGCGATCATTTCCGGCGCAAACATGAATTTCGAGCGACTGCGGTTCGTCGCCGAGCGCGCCGAGGCTGGCGAGCAGCGCGAGGCGCTTTTTGCGGTGACCATCCCGGAGGAACGCGGCAGCTTCCGCCGCTTCTGCGCGGCGCTGGGCCGGCGCAGTATCACCGAGTTCAACTACCGTATCGGCGACGCGCGCCAGGCCCACATCTTCGTTGGCGTGCAAACCGCCAGCCGCGACGAGCGGACTGCGCTGGCCGCAGCGTTCCGAGCGCAGGGCTTCGACGTGCTCGACCTCAGCGACGACGAACTAGCCAAGCTGCATCTGCGCCATATGGTGGGCGGCCGTTCGCCGCTGGCGCAGGACGAGCGGCTGTACCGGTTCGACTTCCCCGAGCGCCCCGGCGCGCTGCCCGATTTCCTCGCGCAACTGCACCCGGACTGGAACATCAGCCTGTTCCACTACCGCAACCACGGTGCTGACCAGGGCCGCATCCTGGTCGGCATCCAGGCGCCGGCCGACGAGCAAGCCGCGCTGCGACGCTTCCTCTCCACGCTGGGCTATCCGCATTGCGACGAGAGCGACAACGCCGCCTACCGTCTGCTGCTGTGCAGCTGAAACCACCGACACCACCACGATCCACGGAGCACCCACTGCATGCCTGCCTACCGTTCCCGCACCACCACCCACGGCCGCAACATGGCAGGCGCGCGCAGCCTGTGGCGCGCCACCGGCATGAAGGACGGCGACTTCGGCAAGCCCATTATCGCGGTGGCCAACAGCTTTACCCAGTTCGTGCCCGGCCACGTGCACCTGAAGGACCTTGGCCAGTTGGTGGCGCGCGAGATCGAGGCCGCCGGCGGCGTGGCGAAGGAGTTCAATACCATCGCGGTGGACGACGGCATCGCGATGGGCCACGGCGGCATGCTGTACTCGCTGCCCTCGCGCGAGCTGATCGCCGACAGCGTGGAATACATGGCCAATGCGCACTGCGCCGATGCGCTGGTATGCATCTCCAACTGCGACAAGATCACCCCGGGCATGCTGATGGCCGCGATGCGGCTGAACATCCCCGCAGTGTTCGTCTCCGGCGGGCCGATGGAATCGGGCAAAGCGGTGGTGAAGGGCCAGAAGAGGGCGCTCGACTTGGTCGACGCGATGGTGGCCGCCGCAGACGACAACTACAGCGACGCCGAGGTGGCGACGATGGAACGTTCGGCCTGCCCCACCTGCGGCTCCTGCTCGGGCATGTTCACCGCCAACTCGATGAACTGCCTGACCGAGGCGCTGGGCCTAGCCCTGCCCGGCAACGGCTCGGTACTGGCCACCCACGCCGACCGCGAACAGCTGTTCCGCCGCGCCGGTCGTCTCATCGTCGAACTCGCGCACCGCTGGTACGAACAGGACGACGCCAGCGCATTGCCGCGCGGCATCGCCGACCGCGCGGCGTTCGAGAACGCTATGAGCCTGGACATTGCGATGGGTGGCTCCACCAACACCGTGCTGCACCTGCTCGCCGCCGCCCGCGAGGGCGGCGTGGAATTCACCATGGCCGACATCGACCGCCTCTCGCGCCGCGTGCCTTGCCTGTGTAAGGTGGCACCGTCCAAGGCCGACGTGCACATGGAAGACGTGCACCGCGCCGGCGGCATCATGGGCATCCTCGGCGAGCTGGAGCGCGCCGGCCTGATCGACGCCAGCCGACCCACAGTGCATGCGCCCACGCTGGGCGACGCGCTGGCGCGGTGGGACATACGGCGCAGCAACGACGAAGCCACGCAGCACTTTTACCGCGCCGCCCCCGGCAACGTGCCCACCCAAGTCGCCTTCAGCCAGTCCGCGCGCTGGGACTCGCTGGATACGGACCGCGAGCACGGAGTGATCCGCTCCGCCAAACATCCTTTCAGCCAGGACGGCGGCCTCGCCATCCTCTTCGGCAACCTCGCGCCGGAAGGCTGCATCGTGAAGACCGCGGGCGTGGACGAATCCATCCTCGTCTTCCACGGTACCGCCAAGGTGTACGAAAGCCAGGAAGCCGCGGTGAGCGGCATCCTCGGCAACAAGGTGAAGGCCGGCGACGTGGTGGTGATCCGCTACGAAGGCCCGCGCGGCGGCCCCGGTATGCAGGAGATGCTCTACCCCACCAGCTACCTGAAGTCGAAAGGCCTGGGCAAGGCCTGCGCACTGATCACCGACGGCCGCTTCTCCGGCGGCACCGCCGGCCTCTCCATCGGCCACGTGTCGCCCGAGGCCGCCGAAGGCGGACTGATCGCCCTGGTCGAGGACGGCGACCCGATCGCCATCGACATCCCCCATCGCAGCATCCGCCTCGACCTGCCGGAGGAAACCCTCGCCGCACGCCGCGCCGCGATGGAAGCGCGCGGCCGCCACGCGTGGAAGCCGACGAACCGCGTGCGACCGGTTTCGGTCGCCTTGCAGGCCTATGCGGCGATGACCTCGAACGCGGCGAACGGGGCGGTGCGCGACTTGGGGCGGCTGGGTGTAGTGAAACGGGATGAAGCGACGGCCTGATAGGAGCTCCGTTCGCCATCCCGGCTTTTGCCCTGTAGTGAACGGTCAGTTCCACATGCCACGCCGTCCCAGCACAGCCGTCATGCCGCCCCGGCCAACAACCGGGAGGAGCCTTCGACCGCTCCTCGCGTCCAGGGTTTGTCTTCCACTCACTCCTCCACAGGTTGGCAGGTACGACGCGATTGCGGTCAATCCGAACCCCGGTGATGCTGACCTGGAGATCTTGCCCCGCCCGCTTGGTCCGAATACCCGTCGTCCAGCGTCTTCAGGAAGGCGATCATGTCAGCGATTTCGCGGGCGTCGAGCGCCGGCTTGTCACCCGGCTTGCGGTTCATCGGGGCGTCGCTGCGGTCGACGTTGGCGCGGTAGCGCGGCGGCAGGTCGTCGAATTTCTGCACCTTGCCGCGTACTACCGGATACCACTTGCGCGGATCAGTGTCGCGCTCGACGTAGAAGTGCATCATCGCGTCCAGCGTGTGGAAGTAGCCGTTGTGGAAGAACACATGGCGCATGGCGACGTTGCGCAGGGTTGGCGTCTTGAACATGCCGCAGTATTGCGTCTGCTTCGCGAGATCACGCCGCTTGGGGCCGCATAGCCCCATGTCGTAGTAGTGCGGGTTGCGATTGGCCGGGATCTGCGGATTGCGCGGCACGCCCAGCGCTTCGTAGGCGTAGTCGGTGAATGCCGCCGGCCGGCCACCTGGGCCGGGCACGTCGATGTGGCATGCCGCGCAGTTGCCTTTGCTGGGGTCGTTGAACAATGCGTAGCCGCGCAGCTCCTGTGGCGTGAAGCGCGCGTGGCCAGACATCACCGCGTCGAACTTGCTGGTGTAGGGATGGAAGCTTGGGTCCTCGGCCTGGAAGGCCCGCAGCGCCGCGCCGACATCGTCGAACGCCTGCCGCGGATGCCGGAAAACGTCGGCACCGAAGACCTGAGCGAACTGCTGCGCATAGGCGCCTTCGCGCACCGCGGCAACCACCGCGGCGGGCGACGCGTTAGCCATTTCACTGGGATCGAGCAGCGGCCCGGCGGCCTGCTGCTGGCGCGAGGCGGCTGCGCCGTCCTGGTCGAAGCCGCCGCTGGGCCCTTCGTACTCAGCGTCCTCCGAGCCGGGGATGAAGGCATGCAGGCTGAACAGCGGCGTGTCATCGAGGTAACGCAGCGAAGGCACCGCGCGCATGCCCGACTGCAGCCGGTCCTTGCCGCCCGGCTGCACGGCGCGCCCATCCGGCGGACCATAGGCACGCGCAGGATCGTGGCAACTGGCACACGACATCTGCCCGGACGCGGACAACGCGGTGTCGAAGAACAGCCGCCTGCCCAGTTCGGCCTGCGGGCTCAGGCGCGCCGGTACGGGCGGATAGCGCACCCAGGGGCGGATCGCGGCGTCGGGTGCTGCCTGGGCTGCTTTGGCGGCCTGTCCGCGCGCCGCGGCCGGCAGGCAGGCTCCCGCAAAGCCCACAGCGAGCATGGCCAGCATCGCGGCGACGATGGGCCCGCGGCAGCCGTACCCGATGCCGTGCCGTTCGCTCCGCACCGGACGCATGCGCTTGACCGACTCGCGGCGACCGCTCAGAAGCGGAACATCGACATCAGGTCGCCCACCGCCGGGCCATTGATCGGGCGGTACGGATGGGCGGCCGTGGTCACCGGGTCGGGCAGGTTGTCGCGGCTGCGCGGGGACAGCGGCGGCAACCGCCAGTTGCGCTCGATGAACTTCAGGATCGAGGCGTGATCGTCGTATTCGTGGTCGACCACGCCCTTGCGGGCATAAGGGGACACCGCCAGCATCGCGATGCGCGGGCCGTCGCCGAAGAAGTCCAAGGTCTGGATATAGCCGGTGTCGAAATGGCCGCCGCCCTCGTCTGTGGTGATCAGTATCGCGGTGTGCGCCCACTGCGCGGGGTCGGCCTGCACCTTGGCCAGGAGGTCCTTGAGGAAGGCCTCGTAGCTGGCCGGCGCAGAATAGCCCGGGTGGCCGCTGTCGAGGTTCTTCGGCACCACGAAGGACACCGCCGGCAGGGTGTGGTGCGCGAGGTCGCTGTCGAACGTGGCGAGGCCGGCCAGGCCGGACTTCAGCGCCGGATCGCCCATCACCGTGGCCGAGGCCGTGAGCGGATCGCCAAGATTGTTGTACTGGAGCATCTGCGCCTTCGCCACCGGCGCGTGCAGCGCGGCGGCTTCCGCGGCGACGTCGGCCGCGTCGCGCGCGCCGGTGTACCACTTCCAGCTCACGCCGTGCTTCGCCAGCAGCGCGGCGATGGTGGGCACGGTCTGCGGCGGGTAATTGTAGTTGTTAGGGCCGATCGGCTGCGGCTTGCCGTCCATGTCGTAGCCGGGATTGTAGTTATTCACCAGGTAGTAGGCGCCGGGTGCGCACTTGCTCGGGATGTGGCGCGCTTCGAGAAAGGCGCGGATGGCGGCGACGCCCGGCTGCCTCGGGTCGGAGCAGTCGACGTAGGAGCCGCCCTGGTAACCGTCGCGGGCGTAGAAGTCCGGCGTGTCCGGCATCGGATCGGGGTTTTCAATCTGGTTGGCCGGCGGCACGGCAATCTTGCCGTCCTGGTTGAAGAACGGCACATCCGCGGTTGCGATGGCGAAGAAGTTTGCGCCGGTGCCGCCCATGATGGACTGGTGGTAGTTGTCGCTGAGCGCGTAGTTCCGCGCCAGCTTGTCGAACAGCGGCGCATCACCGGCCGACATGTTCATGAAGCCCATCAACTCACCACCCTGCGCCGGGTTGGCCGGAGTCACGCCTGGGGTGTCGCCGCCCTGACCGGTGCTGTCGGCGACCCAGGTGAACATGTCGTGCTTGGCGTTGTCGCCGCCGGTCTGCTGCCACATCTGGAAGAAGCGGTGTACCGGATCGCCAGTCCTCACCGCAGACGCCAGCGCGTCCTTGCCGGCTAGTCGGTAGGGCACGTAGCGGGTGATCTGGAACGGCCCGTTAGGAAGGTTTGCCGGAAAACGCTTGTCCGGCTGACCACCGGCACTCTGGAAGGTGACCGGGTTCATCTCGCCGATCCGCTCCGGCTGCGGCAGGCTGGCGTAGCTGCCGGCGCGCTCGGGCTGCAGGGTGTAGGCCTTGAGCGGTGCACCCTTGCTCTGCGCGGCCAGCGCGAAATTCGGCCCCGGCGTACCGTCGGCCTTGATGATGCCTTCGGACAGCAGGTTGCGCACCGACTGTCCCGCGGGCGGCGCATAGCCGCCGAACAGGGCGTCGAAGGTCTGGTTCTCGCCGATCACCACGATCACATGCCGGATCGGTGTGGTGGTCGGCCCATGCGCCAGCGCCAGCGCCGAGGCCGCCGCTTTGGCGGGCACCGCGGCGGAAGGCGCGCCCCGCGCGGGCACCGAGACCACCGCTCGGTCGGCGTCGCTGCCGACGCTGGCGCTGCCCCGGCGCACGTCGAAGTGCACCACCGAAAACAACGCGCCAAGCGGGTTGCTGGGATCAGCCCGGAACGATGCGTCGCCCGCGGGATCCGTCGCCGCAGCGGCAGGCACGTGGAACGCCTGGTACAGCGGTGCGAACACGCTGGCGACTTCATGGCTTGCTGCGGCGATGCGCGCCGCGTCGAGGCCAGCCATCTTGGCCGCATCCGGTGCGCCATCCAGCACGGCGCCTAACGCACGCTGAGCCTGCAACGTGGTGATAGGATCGAGGTTCGCCACCGCCGATGGCTGGCCCGATGCGGGCAACAAGGTCGCGGACAAGGTGGCCGGGGTGCCGTCGTCGTCGTTGAACGGAGCCGTCAGCACGAAGGGGCCGGTGCCATCGAGTACCAGCGAGTAGCGGCCTCGCGCGTCCGTAATCGCGGATACCACCTGATGGCCGCCATGGTCGGTAGCCGTGACCGGCACGCCGGCCACCGGCACCGCGCCGTCGACCACGCCGCTGACGGCAAGATGCGAGACCACCGCATTGCGCGCGCATCCGCTCAGCGTGAGCAGCAGAACCAGGGGCAACAGGCGACGTTTCATGGGCAATCCAGGAAAGTGAGAGGACGCGATCGGGTTCGCATCCGGTGGACATGGTGCCGCTCTCTCACGCAGCTTGCGCGCCGCGCGTGCCGGCACGGATCGGCCGGCACGCGCGCGAGGCATCAGAGCCGCGCGTTGATGTTGAAGAATACCTGTCGAGGCGCACCGGCCTGCAGGGTCTGGTTGTAGCCGTTCGGATCGGACGCAACGTAGCCGTTGGTGCCGGTGGTGGCAAAGTAGTGCTTGCCCGCGAGGTTGGTCACGTTGAGTGCCAGGCGGATGTCGCGGAAGCCGGCTATCGCGCCGAGGTCGTAGCTCGCGCCGGCGTTGAACAGCCAGTACGACGGCACCTGCGAGTCGTTGGTGTAGGTGATGTAGCGCCGGCCGGTGTACTTGCCGTCGACGGTGAAGTCCCAGGCACCCACGTTGTAGTTCACGCTGGACGTGGCCATCCAGCTAGGAATGCCAACCACGTACTTGCCCTTGGTGGCGACCACGCCGCCGTTGAGGTAGTCGTTCTGGTACTTGGAGCTGTCGTAGGACAACGTGTTGAGCCAGCGTAGGCCCTGCACGGGACGCCAGATCAGCGACAGGTCGGCACCCTTGCTGCCCACGCTTCCCACGTTGTCGAGCTGGCTGGCGCAGGTCTGCACCGCCGAGCACGGCGTGGTCTGCAGCAGTCGGTTGCTGAAGCGCGTGTAGTAGAGGTCGGCCGCCGCCTCGAAGGTCTCACCGTGCACGCGGTAACCCGCCTCCAGCGTCTGCGAGCCTTCCGGCTTGAGCGTGCTCTTGCTGGCGTCGAACGTCGCCTGCGAGGTCGAGAAGGGCAACGCGCCGTAGGCGTCGATATTCTTGCTATACGAGGCGTAGATGTCCTGGTGCTCGTCCAGCTTGTAGTCCACGCCGGCCTGCGGCAGGAAGCCCTTGCTGGCCTTGATGCTGCCCTGCGCGAACGCGCTAGTGGGCACCAGCGAAACCGCGCTGCTGGTGGAGCGCAACGACTTGGCGCCGAAGTTGACCGTCAGCCGGTCGTCCATCAAGTGCAGGGTGTCTTCCGCATACGCCATGCGCGTGTCGTAGGTGTAGTGCTGCAGGAAGCCCCGCAGGAACGGCGTCTCGCCGTCATAGAAGGTCCACAGGCCGGTGTACTGGCCTGCGAGGTTGAAGTAGTTGCGCTCGATGTGGTTGCTGGAGTCCTCGCCCCAGACGCCCACTTCGATGTCGTTGTTGCCGAGCGTGTACTGTAGCGAACTGGTCACGCCATAGCGGTCCAGGCCGTAGTCGGTGGTACGCATCGCCAGCGGCAGGCCGGAGGCCGGCGACGATGCGTACGGCGTCACCCACTGCCCTTCGCCGCGATCGTGGTGGTAGTAGCTGCCCACGTTCCAGGTCAGGTTCTCACCGAAGTTGAAGCTGCCGCTGAGGCCGACCAGGTTGTCCTTGCGGATGCCGCCGCCGGCATAGTAGTTCGCGTCCAGCCAGTCGTAGTTGGCCGGCAGGCCGGCCAGCGAGGCCGGGTAGCCGTTGGCCACGCCGCTGTACTGCCCGCTGGTGTGGTAGGCGTTGGCCGCCTGCAGTGCGGTGTTCCAGTCCGGCTGCCAGTAGTCGAAGTTCCAGCCGAGGACGCGCTGGCTGGTCAGCGACAGATCCTGGTAGTCGTATTCCTTGCGCCGGGAGCTGTCGGCGAACAGGCTGATGCGATCACCGTCGCCCCACTGGTAGACCGCCTTCAGGTTGGCTTGGTTGGAGCGCTGCGAACCGTAACCCTTCCACTTGTCGGTGTTGGCGTGGTCGAACGACACGTACATTGAGAAGCCGTGGAAGTCGCCCGTATCCAGCCGCGCATAGCTGCGAAGCGTGCTATCCGAACCGATCGTCTGGTTGAAGCGCGCGCCCGGCTTCATGTCCGGATCGGCAGAGTAGAACTGCACGGTGCCGCCGAGATTGGTGTTCGACGGCGTGCCCAGTGCACCGGCACCCTGCGCCAGTTGCACCGAGGCTAGGTTGTCCGAGCTGATCGCTCGGGTCACCTGAAGGCCGTTGGTAACACCGTAGGACATGTTACCCAACGGGATGCCATCGAGCGTGAAGCCCAGACGGCTCTGGTCGAAGCCGTGTAGGCTGATTGCCGTGGACCATTCGTACGCGCCCCACGGATCGGACGACTGGAAGTTCACACCGGGCAGCTCGTTTAGCACCTTCAACGCACTGGTGCCCGGCGCGACTGCTTCGATGTCTTTGCGGCCGATGGTCTGGATCTGGCGTGTCTCGCCGGTCGCCACTACCGATACCGCGGTCAGCGCGGTGGCATGGTCCTTGGACGGCGCGGCCGCCGGAGCGGGTGCAGCGTCCGTCGCCGCGGCGACATTTCCGTGCAGGGTCGCAAGGATGGCCAGGGCAAGGCCCGACAGTTGAAGCGAAGTACGGCGGTTGAACATGCGCAGGGGTCCTTCGCGGCGCGTCTCGCGAGGACGCCGCTTGTGGCGATGAGGGATTCGACGACCGTCGACGACGGACCACGCTATGGTGGAGCCGCTTTGTGAAAATTCGCCTACAGCCAGATGAAGGCCAAGCGAACAGCGTGACACTAGCCTGTCCGACAGGCGATCCCTGTGCATCGGCCAGCCACGGCCCTGCGCGAAGCGGGCGGCACTGGCCGGGCCACGTGGTCAGCCGCTGGAGGACTACTTGCCGCGTTTCACAGTCGCCGCAGGCTTGCGCGGCCTGGGCAGCGGCATCGACGCGGCGATATCGACCAGCAGGTGGCGCATCGCATCCGCGTCGTCCAGCGCGGCCTGCCCAGTCACATAATCGATGAAGTCACAGTCGGTGGACATGCGCGCATCACTCCACTCAGGTTTGAATCGTGTCGGGCGTCGCAAGGTTCAGTGCACCACGAGTACCTGAGGCAGGCCCAGCAGGCCGGGTAGCGCCTGCACGCACAGAATCTTGCGACTAGCCGTGGCGGCGCCGTCGACGCCAGCCACGAAGACGTTCGACAGGCAGAACACATTGAATCCGTGCCCGCCGGTCCCTGAAACGCGCCCCACACCATTCCAGCGCCGATGGCGCCGTTGTACAGGCCCTGGTTCGGCGCTAGCACCCTGGTGGCCGCCGCGCGCTCCTCGACTGGCCGAATACCTTCAACCCCACCGGCTTGTCCCAGAGGAACATCTCCAGCACCAAGAATTTACCGCGCAGCAAGGCCACCAGCACCACCACGATCCCAGCGGGTGTTCCCAACATGGTCGTGCCTTCGAGTGGTGGGTGGCGAATGCAGAATGACCGCGGACAGGTCCGCACATTCCGGATGTCGCAGCCCAGCTAGGCACGCTCTTCTCATACGCGCGGTTTGGGCGGAGCACGGCCTCGACCCCGCGTTGCACGTCGTTGACGAGGCTGGCCAGCGCAGGCCTGTCGCCATACATGTCCAGCTCCCTCGTTGCGATCAAGCCCATCGAGAGCAGCCCCGTACAATCGTCGCTTGGCAGGCCGGATGCAAACGCCACGCACCAGAGCAATTGAAAGGTGATGCTTTGCGCGAGAGCCGAACCGGCGGCGTCCATGGGCTCGATCTGCTCCAGCGCCGATCTGGCTTTGGAGGACAACTGGGAATGCATGGTCTGCTGCCCGATGCGGGCTACGTGCGTTGACGCGACCGTAGCGCGTCATTTCCGGCAAGGCCATCCTCGCGTCAGCTTGCGGTAACGAACGGTGCGACTGAGCGCTTGGAGCGCAGCGCAATACACCGTTTTTGGGGGCCTCATCACGCCGCCGCATCGGCACGGCCACGCTAAACTGCGCCGATGGCTTCCCCTAAGCGCAAACGCCAGCGGCGCAAACCTGGCTCATCGCCTTCGCCCCGCGCTGCGAAGGTGCCGACTGTTGCCGTCGTGCGCCCTGCTGACAGCTCGAACCGCGCCAACGGTGTGCTGGACTGGCTGCTGCGCAAGCTGCCACCGCGCTATCGCGACAAGGTGCGGGACTACCTCGTGCTCACCCGCATGGACCGGCCGATCGGCGCGCTGCTGCTGCTGTGGCCGACCTGGTGGGCGCTGTGGCTGGCGGCTGGCGACTGGCCTCCGCTGAAGCCGCTGGCGATCTTCACGCTGGGCGTGTTCGCGATGCGCGCGGCAGGCTGCGCGATCAACGACTTCGCCGACCGTAAGCTCGATCCGCAGGTAGCGCGCACCGCCGGACGCCCCATCGCTAGCGGGCGTGTGACGTCACGCGAGGCGCTGGTCGTGTTCGGCGCACTGCTTGCATTCGCCTTCGTACTGGTGTTGTTCACCAACCGGCTCACCGTCGAGCTCTCCTTCGCCGGTGCGGCACTGGCGGCCATCTATCCATTCACCAAGCGCTGGACCTACCTACCGCAGGTGGTACTGGGCGCAGCGTTCGGCTGGGCCATCCCAATGGCGTTCGCAGCGGTGGCAGGTGCCGTGCCGCCGCTGGGCTGGCTCCTGTTCATCGCCAACATCCTGTGGTCGGTGGTGTACGACACCGAGTATGCGATGGTGGACCGCGAGGACGACCTCAAGGCCGGCGCGAAATCCACCGCCATCCTGTTCGGCGATGCCGACTTGCCGATCCTCGGCGTGCTGATGGCCACCCTGCTGCTGGCGATGGCGTTCGTGGGTCGGCGTGCGCAACTCGGCTGGCCCTACTGGCTGAGCCTGCTGGTGGCTACGGGATTGTTCGCGTACCAGCTTTGGTTGATCCGCGCGCGCGAACGCGACCGTTGCCTTGCCGCCTTCCGCCACAACAACTGGTGGGGCCTGTCGATATGGATCGGTATCGTGCTGGCGCTAGCGGTGAAATAGGCGCCGCACCTGCGCACGTGATCGCAGCGGCAACAGGACTGCCCGATCAGAAGCGGTGGTACTGCAATGCCTCGGCGAGATGCACGCGCTCCAGCATGGCCGCGCCGCCGTCGATGTCGGCAATGGTGCGCGCCACGCGCAGCACGCGATGGTAGGCGCGCGCGGACAGGCCGAGTCTTTCCAGCGCCTGCTCGTACCAGCGACGCTCCGCCGAACCCAGTGCGCAGTCGCGCTCCAGCTCGCGGTGGTTGATCTCCGCATTCGGCCGGCCGGCGCGCATCAGCGCATGGCGGCGCGCGTTGAGCACACGCGCGCGCACCGTGGCGGAGTCCTCATCGCGGGGGCCGCGCGCCACGTCCATTTCATGCAGCGTCAACGGCGGCACCTCGACCGCGAGGTCGATGCAATCCAGCAGAGGACCGGATATTTTCGTGCGATAGTGCTGGATCCGCGCGGGGGTGCACTGGCAGCGGCGGCGTACGTCGCCGGCGTAACCGCAGGGGCACGGGTTCATCGCCGCTACTAGCTGGAACCGCGCAGGAAAGGTGGATTGCCAAGCGGCGCGCGACACCACGATCTGACCCGACTCCAGTGGCTCGCGCAACACGTCCAGCACGTGCCGGTTGAATTCCGGTAGCTCGTCGAGGAACAGCACGCCATTGTGCGCCAGCGAAATCTCGCCCGGTCGGGGTTGCGAACCGCCACCCACCAGCGCCACCCCGGAAGCCGTGTGGTGCGGCGCACGGAATGGCCGGCGCCGCCAGCGCGCGATATCGGTCGGCTGGCCGGCCACCGACAATACGGCGCAGGTCTCCAGCGCCTCGGATTCGGAAAGCGGCGGCAGTATGCCGGGCAACCGTTCCGCCAGCATGGTCTTGCCGGTGCCCGGCGGTCCTACCAGCAGCAGGTGATGGCCGCCCACGGCGGCGATTTCCAACGCCCGTCGGGCATGCATCTGGCCGCGCACGTCGCGCAGGTTCGGGCCATCGTAGATGCCGCCCTCGCCGGCGGCGATGCTGGTCGGCGCGTCGAGATCCTGCGCGCCGCGCAGCCAACTGCAGACGTCAGCCAGCGTATCGGCGACCCGCACGTCCACTTCGGAGACCAGCGCCGCCTCGGCTGCATTAGCACGCGGCACGACCACCTTGCGACCACGCGCCCGCGCACGCAGCAGTGCCGGCAGCACACCGGAAAC
>DAIDKO010000076.1 GCA_027450005.1 Rhodanobacter sp.
TCAGCATTGCCACGATCGCGGGCGGGGCCTCGCGGCCCTGCACGGGCACCGGCAGTACGTCCACCTCGGCCAGCGGCCAGCGCCGCGCGAGCACACTGAGCACGTCGCGGATCGCCGCGCCGGTGGCGGAAGTGACCACGCCGATGCGGCGCGCGTAGCGCGGCAGCGCTCGCTTGCGCGCGGCGTCGAACAGGCCTTCGGCATCGAGCTGCGCCTTTAGCCGCTCGAACTCGCGCTGCAGCGCGCCTTCGCCGGCCGGCTCCATGTGCTCGGCGACCAGTTGGAATTCGCCGCGCGGCTCGTACAGGCCCACCCGCGCGCGCAGCAGCACCTGCATGCCGTCAACCGGCTTGAAGCGTAGCGCGGCGCTCTTCGGGCGGAACATCGCGCAGCGCACCTGGGCGCCGCTGTCCTTCAGCGTGAAGTAGAGGTGCCCCGAGGCCGGGCGCGTCACGTTGGACAGCTCGCCCTCGATCCACACCAGCGGCAGCGCGTCCTCCAGCAGCCCGCGCACCAGCCGGTTTAGCGTGCTGGGGGTAAGGATGTGCCGAGGCGGAGCAGCGGGGGCGTCGGGCGCGTGCATGGGGTGGCGAGCCTAGCATGTCTGGGCGATGCCAGCGCTTGCGCAACAGTGGCTTGGCGGTGGTTGTGCAGGTAATCCCTGATGTAGCAGTCGGGCGTTTGTCACGGGCATTCCGCTAGAATTTCGTCTTCAAGCCGCCTCTCGCGCGGCGACGGACGGCCGGTAGCACGCATGAACGATTCCAACGACACCAAGCCACGCGAAGCCCTGCCGCAGCCGCGCCGACCCAATGTGGGCGTGCAGATCGGCAAGGTGCGGGTGGGCGGCGGCGCGCCCATCGTGGTGCAGTCAATGACTAACACCGACACCGAGGATGCGGTCTCCACCGCCAAGCAGATCGCCGAGCTGGCCCGCGCCGGCTCCGAACTGGTGCGCATCACGGTGAATACGCCGGCGGCGGCGACGGCCGTGCCGCATATCCGCGACCGCCTGGCGATGATGGGCGTGGAGGTACCGATCATCGGCGACTTCCACTACAACGGCCACCAGCTCCTGGAGCAGGAGCCGGCTTGCGCCGAGGCGCTGGCCAAGTACCGCATCAACCCCGGCAACGTGGGCTTCGGCAAGAAGAAGGACGCGCAGTTCGGCGCGATCATCGAGAAGGCGATCGAGTACGGCAAGCCGGTGCGCATCGGCGCCAACTGGGGCTCGCTGGACCAGGGCATGGTCGCCATGCTGATGGACGAAAACGCGCAGCGTGCCGCGCCGTGGGACGCCAGCCACGTGGCGCGCGAGGCGTTGATCCGCTCGGCGCTGGATTCCGCCGCGCTGGCCGAGCGGATCGGTCTGCCGCGCGAGCGCATCATCCTGTCGGCCAAGGTGTCCGGCGTGCAGGAGTTGATCGCGGTCTACCGCGATCTGGCCGCGCGCTGCGACTATGCGCTGCACCTGGGCCTGACCGAGGCCGGCATGGGTTCCAAGGGCATCACCGCCTCGGCTGCGGCGCTCGCCGTGCTGCTGCAGGAGGGCATCGGCGACACCATCCGCATCTCGCTCACGCCGGAGCCGGGCGGTGCGCGCACCGGCGAGGTGATCGTGGCGCAGGAGCTGCTGCAGACCATGGGCCTGCGCGCCTTCACGCCGCTGGTCACCGCCTGCCCGGGCTGCGGCCGTACCACCAGCGAATTCTTCCAGCAGCTGGCCAAGGTGGTGCAGGAACACGTGCGCGAGCAGATGCCGACTTGGCGGGTGAAGTACGACGGCGTGGAAAATCTCACCTTGGCGGTGATGGGCTGCGTGGTGAACGGGCCGGGCGAATCCAAGCACGCCAACATCGGCATTTCGCTGCCGGGCAACGGCGAGGCGCCGGCGGCGCCGGTGTTCATCGACGGCGAGAAGGCGATGACGCTGCGCGGCGACAACATTGCCAGCGAGTTCGTGGGCATCCTCGACGACTACGTGGCGCGCAAGTACGCCGTGCGCGCCGGCTGAGCCCGGCGCGCCTCTCTTCAAGCATCCGATAACGCCGCGCTGGACAGAACATGAGCGATCTGCCCGACTGCCCGATATGCCATTCTTCCTATACCTACGAGGATGGCGAACTGCTGGTGTGCCCCGAGTGCGCGCATGAGTGGTCGAGGGAGGCGACCGCCGCCGAAAGCGACGAGCTGATGGTGAAGGACGCCAACGGCAACCGGCTGGCCGACGGCGACAGCATCACCGTGATCAAGGACCTCAAGGTCAAGGGCTCGTCGCTGGTGGTCAAGGTCGGCACGAAGGTGAAGAACATCCGCCTGGTGGAAGGCGACCACGACATCGACTGCAAGATCGACGGCATTGGTCCGATGAAGCTGAAGTCGGAGTTTGTGCGCAAGGCTTGAGCCGGGTGCTTGACTGCCGCGGGTGAGTCCAGCGAGATACCGATGGATCAGCGCGAGCACACCATTCTCGAAGCATGGCGCGCCAACGCCGCGCCATGGACGCGTGCGGTGCGCGAACAGGCCATCGCCAGTCGCCACAGGGTCACCGTTCGCGCCATCCTCGACGCCGCGCTTGCGCGCCGGCCGCGCAGCGTCATCGATCTCGGCTGCGGCGAGGGATGGCTGGCGCGTGCGCTGGCGGTGCGGGGCGTCGATGTGCTCGGCATCGACGCCGTGCCGGCGCTGGTCGATGCGGCGCGCACGGTGGGTGGCGGCCGCTTCCTTGCGATGGACTACGCCGACGTCGCGGGCGGTGCGCTGGTGGTGCAGCCCCTGCATCCGCTGACGGTCTGCGGCGACGCGCCCTGCGTGGACGGCTGGCGCGAAGGCTCGTGGGCCGGTTGCGGCGACGGTTTCGGCCAGGCGGCGCCGTGGTATTTCTGCACGCTGGCGGGCTGGCTCGATGCGCTGGTGCGGGCTGGCTTGCACGAGGTGCGCAGGGTCGAGCCGATGCACCCGTCGACGGAAAAGCCGGCGTTCCTGATCCTAGTGGCCGAGTCGCGGCATTGATCCCTGCGCGAGGTTGCGAGGAATCATCGCGGCCCGCCTCCGGTCAGGTAGGCTGCATCGGCCGACGCCAAGGCGGCATCAGCGCGCTGCCAGGATGCCGCCAGACAGCAAGGTCCCGGCATCGCTCCAGTTGCCCACGCGTCCGGGCAGGTCGGCCAGTCGCGTCGCTTCGCGCAGGTAGTCTTCCCGCGGCATTTCCTCGGCACCGAGGCCCAGCGTGTGCGCGTTGGCCACCTGTGCGTCGATCAGCGGCCAGCCCGACGATCGCAGCAAGACCGCCAGGGCCACCAGCGCGAGCTTGGAGCCACCGCTTTCGGCGCTGAACAT
>DAIDKO010000077.1 GCA_027450005.1 Rhodanobacter sp.
ATTCACCTGTGCACACTGTCAAAGATCTTGCCACCGCGGAACCTTCCGCTATGGGACATTTCGTCCCGGTGAGCCGACTACTATACATCGTCTTTTCAGTCCGTCAACACCTTTCGTCGAGCTTGGTTTTCAGCGAAGGGCATGACGCTGCGCCGATGCAGCAGCGGGGCGGCGAATACTAGGGAGGTACCCGGACCTTGGCAAGTGATTTCTTCGAAAAAATTTCACTCTTTCGTGCAAACCACTGATCCGGCAAGAAAGATTCCTATAACATCGCGGTTGAAGCTCAGCCTCTGGTCAACCGTACCCTGGCGAAATTGCGCTTGCCCACCTGCAGCACGCCCTCGAAGCCAGCGGCGAATACTCTCTGCGCGTCTTCCACCACTTCCGCGTCGATACGCACCGCGCGCTCCTTGAGTTTGCGGTTGGCCTCGGAGTTGCTGGCCGTGAGCCCCGCGGCGGTGAGCAGCACGGGCAGGCGCAAGCCCTCGGCAGGCACAACGATCTCGCTGAGCGGCAACAGCGAGGTGTCGCCCTCGCCCCGCACCACCGCGTGCCAACCGGCGATGGCCTGTTCGGCAGCGGCCGCGTCATGGAACCGTGTGGCCAACTCGCGCGCCAGACGCAGCTTGGCGTCGCGCGGATTCAACGCACCGCTGGCCACCTCGCGCTTCATGCGTGCCAGTTCGTCCAGGGACACGTCGAAGCTGAGTAGCTCGAACCAGCGCCACATCAGCGCGTCGCCGATCTTCATGGTTTTGGTGACGATGTCGATCGCCGGTTCGTCGATGCCGATGTAGTTGCCGAGCGACTTGGACATCTTGTTGACGCCGTCCAGCCCCTCGAGCAGCGGCATGGTGAGCACGATCTGCGGCTTCTGGCCGAAGTGTTCCTGCAAGCCGCGCCCCATCAGTAGGTTGAACTTCTGGTCGGTACCGCCCAGCTCCAGGTCGGCCTGGAGCGCGACCGAGTCGTAGCCTTGGGTCAAGGGATACATGAACTCGTGTATCGCGATCGGCTGCTGTGCGGCATAGCGCTTGGCGAAGTCGTCGCGCTCCAGCATGCGCGCCACGGTGTACTGTGCGGCGAGCTTGATCATGTCGGCCGCGCTCATCTTGCCGAACCACTCGGAGTTGAAGCGAACCTCGGTGCGTTCGCGGTCGAGCACCTTGTAGACCTGCGCGGCGTAGGTCTCGGCGTTGCGCAGGACATCCTCGCGGGTGAGCGGCTTGCGCGTGGCGTTCTTGCCGGTGGGATCGCCGATCATGCCGGTAAAGTCGCCGATCAGGAAAATCACTTGGTGCCCCAAGTCCTGGAACTGGCGCATCTTGTTCAGCAGCACGGTGTGGCCGAGGTGCAGATCGGGCGCGGTCGGGTCAAAGCCCGCCTTGACGCGCAATGGACGACCGCTCTTCAGGCGCTCCAGCAAATCTTCCGGCTTGATGATTTCGTCGGCGCCTCGTGCGATCAAAGCCAATGCCTGCTCGGATTCGTTCATGCATTCCTCAGAAGTGTGGTTGTCATGACAGCCATTCGGACGACGGCAATCACGGATTGGCGTTAATTGTGCGTTAACCCAAAACTCGACGCAAACCCTTGACAGAAAAGGGATTGACGCACTTGTCATGTGGCATCTATGTTACGCAGGATTGTTACTTTGTACGACAAGGCTCGCGCAGGCATGAGTAGAGAAATTCGGGGGGGGCTCCGCGCACGCAAGCAGGCCATTTGCCGCAAGGCACAGCGTCGGCACTGCAGTTTCTACGAGCGCTGCTCGCATTGGTCGTTTGATCGTTCGGAATCCGCTTCGCCGATCCACTGGCATCGCGAACGCTGGGTACTGGCCGGCACCGCGCTGATCGCGACCCTGCTTTCCGGTTTCATCATGCCTGCCTGGGCCACCGCCATGAAGCCCGCGCCCACGGTCGAGCCACATACCCTGCTGCCGCTGCCGCTACCCAAACTGAGTGCGGTTCGACGAGCCGTCCCCAAGGTGGACGACTGGCAGGTGGTGCGGGTGCAGCCAGGCCAGACTCTGTCGGACATCTTCAGCAGTCATGGCCTGAGCCTCACCGATCTGCAAAGGGTGATGGATGCCGTCGGCAACGCGAAGTCGGCGTTGCACAGCATCCACCCGGGCCAGGAATTCGATTTCCTGATCGGCAAGGATGGTAGTCTCCGCGGCTTCCGCTTCGATAAGGACCAAGCCAACCGCGCCATCGTGCGCCTCGATGGTCCACAGCCCACGATGACAGTGCAGGCGCGGGTGATGGATGTGCGTGAAGAGGTGGCGCACGGCGTGATCCGCAGCAATCTGTATGCCGCCGGCGCCCAAGCCGGCTTAAACGCGGCGATGGTGGGCAAACTCGCCAACCTGTTCAAGTACGATATCGACTTCGTGCAGGACCTGCGCCCAGGCGACAGTTTCACCGTGATCTACGACGCAACCTACCGCGACGGCGTACGGCGCGGCGAGGGCGACATCGTAGCCGCGGAGTTCGTGAACCAGGGCACGCGCTACACCGCCTACCGCTTCAAGAAGGCCGACGGCGACTATGGCTGGTTCAGCGAGGACGGCCGACCGATCGAGAAGTCCTTCCTGCGCATTCCGGTGGATTTCACCCGTATCTCCTCGCCTTTCAGCATGGACCGGCTCGATCCGATCACCGGCCGCCGTCAGGAGCACTCGGGCGTGGATTACGCCGCGCCAACGGGCACGCCGATCCACGCCGCCGGCGACGGTGTCATCAAGTTCCGTGGTTGGGAGCGAGGCTACGGCAACTTCGTGGTGATCCAGCACAACAAGGACATCAGCACGGCCTATGGCCACATGTCGCGCTTCGCCAAGGGCGAGCGCGTCGGCGAACACGTGAAACAGGGCGAGGTCATCGGCTATGTCGGCATGACCGGCTGGGCGACCGGGCCGCACCTGCATTACGAATTTCGCGTCGATGGCGTGGCACGCAACCCGCAGACCGTGACGCTGCCCAAGCCCCAACCGCTGCCTTCGGCGCAACTGGCGAAATTCAAGGCCACCGTGGTGAAGCCGGAGCTGGCGCGGCTTGAGCAGATTGACCAACGCGTCAAGCTGGCCCGCAACGACACGCCGGCCGACCATACCGACAACTGAGCGGCGTGTCTGTGTGAGTGATGCCCCGACGCTGTATCTCGGTCTGATTTCCGGTACCAGCGCCGACGGCATCGACGCCGCCTTGGTGTCGTTCGAAGGCGAGAGGCCGGGCCTGTTGGCTGCACAGACGTTCCCATGGCCGGCCGCCTTGCGCGAACAGATCCTTGGCGTGGCACAAGGCGAAGCCGCGATCGACCTAGACGTCTTCGGTCGACTGGACATTGCGCTGGGCTGCCGCTTCGCCGAAGCCGCGCTCGCGTTGCTCGATCAGAGCGGTACACCTGCCGCAGCCGTGCGCGCGATTGGCTCGCACGGTCAGACGGTGCGCCATCGCCCCACCGGCAAACACGCCTTCACACTGCAACTCGGCGATCCCGCCACCATCGCCGAACGTTGCGGCATCGACGTGGTGGCCGACTTCCGTCGTGCCGACCTGGCCGCCGGCGGTCAGGGTGCACCACTGCTGCCTGCCGTCCACGCGATGTTGCTTAGCCACCCCGGGCGTGCACGCGTGGTCCTCAACCTTGGCGGCATTGCGAACATCACCGTGCTGGGGGCCGGCGGCGACGTGATCGGCTTCGACACGGGCCCGGCGAACGGCCTGCTCGACGCCTGGTGCCTGCGCCATCGTGGCGAGGCATTCGACCGCGATGGCGCGTTCGCGGCCAGCGGCAGGGTCGACGACACATTGCTCGACGCGCTGCTGGCGGATCCTTATTTTGCACTGTCGCCGCCTAAGAGCACGGGCCGCGAACACTTCCATCTCGATTGGCTGGCCGCGCATCCGCGCGTGGCCACGCTGGAGCCGGCCGACATACAAGCCACGCTGCTGGAGCTGTCGGCGCGCAGCGTGGCCGAGGCCATCGCACGTCACGCGCCGAACGCCGCGGAGGTACTGGCCTGCGGCGGCGGCGTGCACAACAGCGTACTGATGCGCCGGCTCGCCAACCTGCTGGCACCACGCACGCTGGCCAGCACCTCCGCCTTCGGCGTAGATCCCGATTTCCTAGAAGCCAGCGCGTTTGCGTGGCTGGCCCGACAGCGCCTGCTCGGCCTGCCTGGCAACCTGCCCGCCGTCACCGGCGCGCGCGGGCCGCGGCTGCTCGGCGCGATCCATCCCGCGCCGCGCTGAAAAGGACCGACGCTCAGGCCTCGCGCAGGACCGGCAGCAGCCCGTCGCCGCGAGCGGCCGAAAGCGCCTGCAAGGCCTCATGGAATGCCGCCTGCTCGGTGGCATTCCATGGGCCGGCCAGGATGGCCAATTCTTGCGCATCGACCACCGCTTCAGTGCGCTGGCTGTCCTCGGCCACGCCGAGGCCACGCCGCAGCGCATGCAGAAGCACTTCGTTGACGGTCAACTGGCGATTCTTGGCGAACGCCTGGATGCGCTCGGCCAGCAGATGGTCGACTTGGCGTATCACGAGATCAGGCATGGCACCGTCGCTTCGTTGTCGGCCCGAGTACAGCCAATCGTCATGCTCCGCAGGGCCGACGGCAACGGTCGGAGCGGTAATCCGTGGCGCAAATCGCAATGCGTCTTCAGCTTGCGTTGGCGGACGGCGCTCCCAACGGATCGAAGCGCCGCCACAAGGCGGCGAACAGCAGCATCGCCGGCAGTACCGAAAGCACGGTAATGACGAAATACCCGCCATAACCCGAGGCAGCCACGATGCTGCCGGCGAAGAAGCCGAGCACCTTGCCGGACAGGTTCACCAGCGAACTTAACAAGGCGTACTGCGTGGCCGTGTGCTGACGGTTCACCAGCAGGGAGAGGAAAGCCACCGTTGGCGGCCCGAGCATGCCCTCGAAGAAGTTCTGCCCGGAGATCGCCAGCGTCAGCATAGCCAGATGGCCGGGATGGGAGACCAGCAGGAGGTAAAGCAGGTTGCTGACCGCACCGAGCACGATGCAGCCGCCAAGAGATCGCCACGCGCCCCAGCGCGCCACCGCCACCCCACCGGCGAAGGCACCGGCGATGCCGATCCATATGCCGTAAATCTTGGTGACCGCCCCAATTTCGGTATTGGAAAAACCCATGTCGCGGTAGAACGGTCCCATCACGCCACCGATAATCGCCTGCTCGGGGATCTTGAACAGCAGGATGAACAGCAGGGTGAGCAGCGCAAGCGGCAACCGGTAGCGCCGAAAAAAATCCGCAAAAGGCTCGACCACGCTCTCGCGCATCGCCTGCCGCCATGAAGCCGGCGCGAGGCGCAGAACCTCGGGTTCACGCATGACAAGCGTAACCAGCACCGGCAACACCATCGCTATCGCCATCAGCACGTAGATCTGCGCCCAATGAATGTGGTCGGCGAGGATCAGCGCCAGCGCGCCGGATACCAGCAGGCCGAGCCGGTAACCCAGCGAATACGTCGCCACCAGCGCGCCCTGCGCCGAAGGTGGCGCGATCTCAATGCGATAGGCATCGATGACGATGTCCTGCGTGGCGCCCATGAAGGCGACGAACAGTGTTGCCGCCACGAACAGCGGTAATTGCCGCGGCGTCAACGCGGCCATCACCAGCAGGCCCGCGGCAACGCCCAGCTGGGCGAGCAGCAGCCAACCACGGCGCTGCCCCAGGTGCGTCAGCAACGGCAGTTTGCCGTGGTCCAGCAGCGGCGCCCACAGGAACTTGAACACGTAGGTCATGCCGGCGCTGGCGATCATCGTGATGTCCTCCAGCTTGATGCCGTTCTGCTTCAGCCAGAATGACAAGGTGTAGGACACCAGCAGGAACGGCAGC
The DNA here is from genome assembly GCA_027450005.1 of Rhodanobacter sp. Classification (GTDB taxonomy): domain Bacteria; phylum Pseudomonadota; class Gammaproteobacteria; order Xanthomonadales; family Rhodanobacteraceae; genus Rhodanobacter_A. Next base: position 5,874 of record DAIDKO010000077.1, read on the forward strand.
ACGGAGGAAAACCCGAGCAGGCACATCGTCCATGCCGCCGGCTGCGAGAACGCCTGCCAGATCGGCGCACGGTGCGCCGGCGCCGCGGCTTCAGTCGGCATAGTCGACGGTGTACGGCGCGTGGTCGGAGAAGCGCTCGTCGCGGTAGATCGAGCAACGCTTGAGGCGCTTGCCCAGCACCGGCGTGACGAGCTGGTAGTCGATGCGCCAGCCCACGTCGTTAGCGCGGGCATTGCCGCGGTTCGACCACCAGGTGTAGTCCTCGCCCTCGGGATGCAGCATACGGTAGCTGTCCACCCAGCCGCGCTCGACCAGGCCGTCCATCCAGGCGCGCTCTTCCGGCAGGCAGCCGGAATTCTTCTGGTTGGACTTCCAGTTTTTGATGTCCTTGGCGCTGCGCACGATGTTCCAGTCGCCGCACAGCACATAGTCGCGACCGCTCTTCAGCCACCCATCGAGGATCGGCGCGAGCCAGTCCATCGCCTTGAACTTGAACTGCTGGCGTTCCTCGCCGGAGGACCCCGAGGGCACATACAGCGACACCACGCTCAGGTTGCCGAAGCGCGCCTCAACGTAGCGGCCTTCGTTGTCGAATGCGTCCCAGCCCAGTGCCGTTCGCACTTCGTCGGGTTCGCGCTTCGCGTAGATCGCCACCCCGGAATAGCCTTTCTTGCTAGTGGCGTCGCGGTAGAAGCAGTGGTGGCCGTCGGGACGGAACATAGGATCGACGAGTTGATCCTCCTGCGCCTTGGTTTCCTGCAGGCAGACCACGTCCGCGCACTGCTGCCTCAACCACTCGAACGCGCCCTTGCTCGCGGCGGAGCGGATACCGTTGGCGTTGAGGCTGATGATGCGCATGCGCAACTCCCAGGGCGATGCGGGCATCATAGCAACCATGCCCGCATCGCCCATCGTCCACGTCCGACCCGTCACTCCCGACCTGCGCGAAGCAGTGCTGCGCCTGCGTGCGCGCCCGGAGCAGGACGGTTTCGTGAGCCCGCCGGCGCATACCCTGCCGGACGCCGAGCGATGCCATGGCAGCCAGCCGATGGCCATACTGCTGGGCGACGCGGTCATCGGTTACTACCGCATCGACCGCAGCGCACGCAGCCTTGCCGGTCGCGATCGCGACGCTGAAGCGCTGGGCCTGCGCTCGTTCCAACTGGATGCCGGTTGGCAGGGCCGCCGGCTCGGCACGCTCGCGCTGAACGCGCTGCTGGCCGATCTCGCGCTGCGCCATCCGCAGGCTCGCCGCGTTGTGCTCACGGTGAACTGCGACAACGCCGCCGCACTAGCGCTTTACCGCGGCGCGGGCTTCGCCGAAAGCGGCACGCTGTACCATGACGGCCGCTCCGGGCCGCAGCACCTGCTGTGGCGCCATCTGCCCTGACGAGAATCCCATGCACGACTACCAGCGCGATTTCATCGAACTCACACTGCAGCGCGAAGTGCTGCGTTTCGGCGAATTCACGTTGAAGTCCGGCCGGCAGAGCCCGTACTTCTTCAACATGGGGCGCATCGATTCCGGCGCTGCGCTGGGCCAGCTCGGCCGCGCCTACGCCGCCGCCGTGGTGAACGCCGGCATTGAAGTGGACATGCTGTTCGGCCCGGCCTACAAGGGCATAGCACTGGCCGCCGCCACAGCCATCGCGCTGGCCGAGCGGTACGGTCGCGACCTGCCCTGGGCCTACAACCGCAAGGAAGCCAAGGACCATGGCGAAGGCGGCATGCTGGTGGGCGCACCGCTCCAGGGCCGCGTGCTGATCGTGGACGACGTGATGACCGCCGGCACCGCGGTGCGCGAATCTCTGACGCTGATCCGCGCGCACGGCGCAACGCCGGCTGGCGTGCTGATCGCGCTGGATCGGCAGGAGCGTGGCGAGGGCACACTCTCCGCCGCGCAGGAAGTGACGCGCGACCACGGCATCCCGGTCATCGCCATCACCAGTCTGGCCGACGTGCTGGCCTACGCGGGCGAACACCCCGGCCTGGCCGCCGAACACGCCCGGCTGCTGGCGTACCGCGAACGTTACGGAGCGCGCGGCTGAGCGCCGTGGCAACGTCTATACTGCCAGGCGAGGGGGAACGTCCATGCGCAAGCCATACCGCATCCTTATCACCGCCGCGCTGTTCGCCAGCACATCAGTGTGCGCTCAGCAAAACGTCGGCAACAACGGCCTGCGCTACAAATGGGTGGATGCTCAGGGCCTGCCGCACTTCAGCGACAGCCTCACCCAGGATGCACTCAAGTACGGCTATGTAGTGATCAACGACCAGGGCATGGTGGTGCAACGCGTGCAGCGCCAGCTAAGCCCGGCGGAGCGCGCCGCGGCACAGAAGCTGGCCAGGCAGCAGGCCGACGCGCGGCGTGCCGCTGAGGACCAGGCGCGCGCCGACGAGCAGCTCCTCGCCTCGTATCCCGACGAGGCCTCATACAAGGCCTCGCTGCAGCAGGCGCTGGCGAACATGGATCAGCAGTTGCACACCAGCAAGCTCAACCTGCGCAGCCAGGAGCAGGCGCTGACCGACCTGCTCGCCCGCGCCGCGGAAGCCCAGCACAACAAGAAGCCGGTACCCAAGTTCCTGCTTGACAGAATTGCCAAGCAGCGCGCCGTGGTAAGCGGCCTGCAGGCGCTGCTGCTGCGCCAGCAGGCTCAGCGCGACCAGGCCGCGCAGCAGCAGGCACAGCAGCTAGCGCATTACCGCGCGCTGCAGGCGGCGCAGAACCAGCAGGACTGACGCCGACCTCGTCAGCGCGATCAGAACGGTATCTTCAGGCGGTAGTCCACGGCCAGCAGCCGCCGCCGGAACGTCATCTGGATGCGCTTGAGGGCCGCCGGGTTGTCGGCGTCGAAACGCAGCACCAGCACCGGCGTGGTATTCGATGCGCGCACCAGTCCCCACCCGTCCGGCCAGTCGGCGCGCACACCGTCGATGGTGACGATGGTGGCATCGTCGAAGTTCACGTCCGCCATGAACTTCTCCATGAAGCGGTAGTGCTCGCCCTCGGTCATCTCGATCTTTAGCTCGGGCGTGGAAACGCCCCTGGGTAGGGTGTCGAAGATTTCCTCGGGACTGCGCTCTTCCAGGTCGCCGGCGAGGATTTCCAGCAGGCGCGCGCCGGCGTAGATGCCATCGTCGAAGCCGTACCAGCGCTCCTTGAAGAAGAAATGCCCGCTCATCTCGCCGGCCAGTTCGGCGCTGGTCTCGCGCATCTTGGCCTTGATCAGCGAATGGCCGGTGCGCCACATCAGCGGGCTGCCGCCGGCTTCGAGGATCTGGCCCTTGAGGTGCCCGGTGCATTTGACGTCGTAGATGATGGTGGCGCCCGGCTGGCGCGACAGCACATCACGCGCGAACAGCATCAGCAGGCGATCGGGGAAGATGATCTCGCCCGCCCGGGTCACCACGCCGAGACGGTCGCCGTCGCCGTCGAACGCCACGCCCAGATCAGCACCGGTCTGCTTCACCGCATGGATCAGATCCTCAAGGTTGTGCGGATCGGAAGGATCGGGGTGATGGTTCGGGAAGGTACCGTCCACCTCGCAGTACAGCGGTACCACCTCGCAACCGATACCGGCCAGCACCTGTGGCGCCACCGTGCCGGGAATGCCGTTGCCGCAGTCCACCACCACCTTGAGCCTGCGCTCGGCCTGCACGTCGGAGACGATCCGCTCGAGGTATTCCGGCAGCACGTCGAGCTGGCGTAGGTGACCGTCACCGCCGCGCTCCAGCGCTTTGTCGGCGATGCGCCTATACAGGTCCTGGATCGCCCCCTCGGACAACGTCTGGCCGCCTACCACAATCTTGAAGCCGTTGTAGTCCGGTGGATTGTGGCTGCCGGTGACCGACACGCCGCAACCCGTGTTGCAGTGGTAGGTGGCGAAATACACCACCGGCGTGGGCACGGCGCCGAGGTCGATCACATCCACGCCGGCTTCGCGCAGGCCGTCGGCCAGCGCGCCGGCAAGCTCCGGGCCCGACAGGCGGCCATCGCGGCCCACCACGATCTCGCGCAGCCCCTGCTCACGCATCAGCGTACCAATGGACTGGCCCAGCAGACGCGCCACGTCCGCGTTGAGTGAGGCGCCCACCACGCCGCGGACGTCGTAGGCGCGGAAGATGGTCGCATCGACCGCCACATCCGGTGCGACCCCGGCCACGGGCGCTGGTGCAGGAGCAGCGACGAGCTTGGCCATCACCGGCTCAGGTGGCGCCGCCTTGCGTGCCGCCTCCGCAGCCTTCTTGAACTCGTCGAGGTCGATGTCCTGCTCGACCGCCGCCCCCGCACGCCGGCGCAGGCGCCACCACAACAGGTAGAAACCGCCGCCGAGACCGGCCAGTGCCAGCAGGGCCGCCAGCGGCCACGAGCGCGGCAGCACGATAAATGCCACCGGCAGGGCCGCGGCCACGCTGAAGGTGCTGCCCGGTACCATCTTGGCGATCGGCTCCACCTGGGCGCCCGCGCTGCCGTTCGAAAGAATGCGCATGTCGGTGCTGGCGTCGCCCTGGCGCAGGTCCAGCCGCCCGCCCGCTGGCGACACCGCGTCGAAGGCCTGCTGCACCGGCGCGAATGGCAGCTCCACCCAAAGCCAGGCCTGGTGCGGGGAACCCAGCGGCAGCACCACGCTCAGGCGGCGATCGTTCGCCGACGGAGTCACGCTCTGTACCGGCGGCAGACCCTCAGCGGTCGGCGCGGCCATCAGTTGTGCCGCTTTGGCATAACCGAACGCACGGAAGTCCGCGTGCACCACCTCGCTGAGGCTCGCACTGTAGACGTCGATCTCGCGCGCCTGCGGCAGCTTCGAACGCAGCGCGGCCAGCCATGCGGCGCGGTCGCCCTGCAACAGGGCCGGATCCAGCGTAGCAACAGCCTTCCGTACCGCCTCGCGCTGCGCGGTCACCACCTGTGTGAGTTGCTGTACTGCACTGTCGCGCGCCTGTCGCACGAGCGCAGCCGCATGGCCCTCGTCGGCAATCAGCCACGCTTGCCATGCGCAGAACGCACCCAGCAGGCTCAGCAACGTGCCCAGTGCCAACGGCAACAGGCGCCGAAGATCAAGCTGTGCGCGCCACGATTCCCTGGTCTTACTCATCGCCATCCCCATCCCTGCAGCTACCCGCCCTACCCGGCCCGACCATGCCGCGCCGGGTTATTTGATGCCCGTCGAACCGAAACCACCTGCGCCGCGCGTGCTGGGCGCGAAGTCGGCCACGATATTCAGCCGCGCCTGCGACACTGGTACCAACAGCAACTGCGCGATGCGGTCGCCCACGCCGATGGTGACCGGCGCGCGGCCGCGGTTCCAGCATGAAATCATCAGCGGACCCTGATAGTCGGCGTCGATCACGCCGACCAAGTTGCCCATCACCAGGCCCTGCTTGTGACCCAGGCCCGAGCGCGGGACGATCAATGCGCACCAGCCCGGGTCGCCGATGTGGATAGCGATGCCGCTGGGCACCAGCGCGCTGTCGCCGGGCGCCAGCGTGAGCGGCACATCGAGCGCGGCGCGCAGGTCCATGCCCGCGCTGCCGGCGGTGGCCGCTTCGGGCAACGGGATCGTGTCGCCCAATCGCGGATCGAGGATTTTCAGCGCTACATCCAGCATCATCGCCGTCATCCGCGCACCGCGCGATAGCGTTCGGCCACGCAGACCACAAGTTGCCGCGCCAGGTCGGCCTTGCCGGCGCGAGCGAGCGCCAGCATGCCATCGGCCCAGTAAACGTCGAGCGCGTTGTCGGCCGTTTCAAAGCCAAGGCCTTCGCCAACGCGATTGGCGGCGATCATGTCCAGGCCCTTGCGCTGCAGCTTGTCCTGCGCGTAGCGCGCCACGTCGTGTGTTTCGGCGGCGAAGCCAACCAGAAAAGGATGGCCGGGCCGCGCCGATAGGCTGGCCAGGATGTCGGGGTTCTCGACCAGTTGCAACAAGAGATCGGCACCGGCCTTCTTCTTGAGCTTGCATTCGGCCACTTCGGACGGTCGGTAATCGCCCACCGCCGCGGCGCCGATATAGATCTGCGCCTGTGTACAGGCATCCAGCACCGCGGCATGCATCTGCGCCGCGCTGCGCACGTTGATACGGCGCGCCACGCCGGATGGCGTGGCCAGGCTTACCGGGCCAGCCACCAGGGTCACCTGCGCGCCCGCCTCGGCCGCGGCCTGCGCCACCGCGAAACCCATCTTGCCGGAGCTGCGGTTGCCAATGAAGCGCACCGGGTCGATATCCTCGAACGTGGGCCCCGCGCTGACCACCACCACCATGCCGGCCAGCGCGCCGCCGCCGAACGTGGCCGCCAGCGCATCGCGCAACTCCTGCGGCTCCAGCATGCGGCCCGAGCCCACGTCGCCGCAGGCCTGCTCGCCTGCTGCTGGGCCCAGCACCTGCACACCGCGCTGGCGCAACAAGGCGATGTTGGCCTGCAGCGCCGGGTGCGCCCACATCTGCTGGTTCATCGCCGGCGCCACCGCCAATGGCGCGGCGCTAGCCAGGCACAGCGTGGTAAGGAGGTCGTCAGCGTGGCCGTGCGCCAACCTGGCGAGGATGTCCGCACTGGCCGGCGCGACGAGAATGCGTTCGGCCCAGCGTGCCAGCTCGATGTGACCCATGGCGGCTTCGGCGTTTTCGTCCCACAACGAGGTGCGCACCGGTTGACCCGAGAGCGCCTGGAAAGTGGCCGCACCGACAAAATGTTGCGCCCCCGCGGTCATCACCACGCGCACCTCGGCACCTTGGTCGCGCAGGCGGCGGACCAGCTCGCAGGATTTGTAGGCGGCGATGCCACCGGATACTCCCAGCAGGATGCGGCGTTGGGCAAGACTCATGTAGGCATGGCCTGACGTACGGGCAGACGGGTAGCTTACCGGAATCGTGCCATGGGACTGCTGCCCGCATCGTACCCACGCGGTCACGCTGCAGGCATGAGCATCCGCCACCGGCCCGAAGGCGAACGCCCCGCGAAAAGCTGCTGGCGCGCGGGGTTGTCGTGGTGTCCGACGCGGAACTGCTCGCCGAGCTGCTTGCCAACGGCATACCCGGCAAGGACGCGATCGCGTTGGGCCGGGGACTAGTGAGCAGCGCCGGCAGTCTCGGCGCCCTGGTCAGGGGGCCCTGGTCAGGGGGCCCTGCTCGGACGGCCCGACCAGCCGGTGCGCACCGCCGGACTTCGCCCGGCACAGCGGGCACGCATCGCGGCGACCCTGAAGCTGGCGCGGCCCAGCCTCCCGAGCAGTTGAGCGTACAACCTACACTCACCAACCCGTGCGTCAGCGGCGATTTTCTCACCGCCCGGCTGTACCATCTCCCCTACGAGGTGTTCGGCTGCCTCTACCTCGACAACCGCCACCACGTGCTCGGGTTCAAAGAGTTTTTCCGCGGCACGGTGGACGGTACCAGCGTGCACCCGCGCTAGGTCGGCGATACCGGCTGGGCGAGATCCGGCGGCAACTGGTCTACAAGGCGGCGTGGCGGGGCCGCGTGGTCAGCGTGGTCGACCGGTTCGACCCGTCGAGCAGGACCTGCAGCGCCTGCGGGCACGTTCACGGCGGCCTGCGGCGCAACGACTACCGCTGGAACGGCCCGGCGTGCGGCGCCGCCCACGACCGCGATTACAACGCGGCGATCACCATCGAGCGCGAGGGGCTACGCCGGCTCGCGGAAATACCCGGAGGAGCCGGGGAACTGACGCACGGGGAGAGTATGCGTGCGCGGCAGGCCGTGCATCGCCTGCCGGACAGCCGAGCTCGTCGAACCGCGAACCCGACCGTCGGGCGGCTCCGCCGCCCATCCTCAGCGCGAGCCGGGATGGACCGGCGAAGGCTGGAGGCGGTTGAGATTCCGAGAAAGAAGCTCGCAAAAAAAGCGGCGCGGGGGTTAGCCGCGCCGTGGATGCCGATTGCGGGGAGTGGACAAAAGGCATTTCCGAGTATCGGGCGGGAGGGGAGTTCCGCTGATACCTAAGTAGTGTGGCGATCCTGCATGACACGGCGATGACGAGCAGGCATTGCAAGCATGACGGCCAAGCGCCGTTTACTTATGCACAAATGCCCACTGGCGGCATTTACACGCTTCATCGCAGGCATGACTTCAAGCAGTCCTAGTAAGGATATGTAAAATATAATTTTTTTTCAAAGGATGCGGCGGCGTCCGCCAAAGCGAGTTCATCCGTCCGGATGGCAGGCTTCTTTCCCCACAGACTTATCCACAAGCTCGTGGGGTACCGCAACGCAAACCGGTCACCTTGGACGCCACAGGCCGCTACGACCCGCTGCTCTGCTACGATTGTCGGTTCCATCCCGGAACCGCATGCGCCCGTGAAAGCCCAGCTGCACGAACTGGTCCTCGAGGCCATCCAAGCCCTGCAAACCCAGGCCGTTCTGCCCGCCGATCTCGCAGTGCCCGGCTTCGTGATCGAACGCACGCGCAGCCGCGAACACGGCGACTTCGCCTGCAACGCCGCCATGCTGCTGGCCAAACCCGCAAACGCGAAGCCACGCGAGCTGGCCGAGAAGTTGGTCGCCGTTCTGCCGGAAAGCGAGTTGATGGCCAAAGTGGAGATCGCCGGCCCCGGCTTCATCAACTTCTTCCTCGCTGCTGGCGCCAGCCAGTCCCAAGTGCGCCGCATCCTCGAACAGGGGCCGCGCTATGGCCGCAACGGCATGGGTGCGGGTCGCACGGTAGGCGTGGAATTCGTCTCGGCCAACCCCACTGGCCCTCTGCATGTCGGCCACGGCCGCAATGCGGCGCTGGGCGACTGCGTGGCGCGCCTGCTGGAAGCGAGCGGCTGGAACGTGAAGCGCGAGTTCTACTACAACGACGCCGGCGTGCAGATTGCCAACCTCGCCGTATCGACGCAGGCGCGCGCGCGCGGCGTCGCCCCCGGCGACGCCGGCTGGCCGGAGGATGGCTACCGCGGTGACTACATCGCCGACCTGGCGAGGGCCTACCTAGCCGGCGAAAGCGTGAGCGTGGAGGGCCACACCGTCACCGGCGCCAAGGACGCGGAGAACCTCGACGCGATCCGCGCCTTCGCCGTGGCCTACCTGCGCCGCGAGCAGAATCTCGACCTGCAGGCCTTCGGCGTGGATTTCGACGTGTATTTCCTCGAATCCTCGCTCTACACCGACGGCAAGGTGGAGGAAACCGTACGTGAGCTGATCGCCCACGGCCACACCTACGTGGAAGGCGGCGCACTGTGGCTGAAGACCACCGACTTCGGTGACGACAAAGACCGCGTGATGCGCAAGTCAGACGGCACCTATACCTACTTCGTGCCGGACGTGGCCTACCACCTCAGCAAGTGGCAGCGCGGCTACGGCAAGGCAATCACCGTGCTGGGTTCCGACCACCACGGCTCGCTGGCCCGCGTGAAGGCCGGCCTGCAGGCGCTGGATGCCGGTATCCCAAAGGGCTACCCCGACTACCTGCTGTACCAGATGGTCACCGTGATGCGCGGCGGCGAAGAGGTGAAGATCTCCAAGCGCGCCGGCAGCTACGTCACGCTTCGCGACCTGATCGACGAGGTGGGCCGCGACGCCACGCGCTACTTCCTAATCGCGCGCAAGGGCGACTCGCAGTTGGTGTTCGACATCGATCTAGCTCGTTCGCAGACCAACGACAACCCGGTCTACTACATCCAGTACGCCCATGCCCGCGTGTGCTCGGTGCTGCGTCAGGCCCGCGAGAAAGGGTTCACGTTCGATCAGGACAATGGGTTGGCGCAACTCACACGGCTGGACAACGAGCACGAGCAGGTGCTGCTCACCGAGCTGTCGCGCTACCCCGAAGTGGTGGAAGCCGCGGCCTCGAACCTTGAGCCGCACCTGCTCGCAGTCTGGCTGCGCGAGTTGGCTAACGCGCTGCACACCTACTACAACTCGCACCAGTTCCTGGTCGACGACAAGGACCTGCGCGACGCCCGCCTGGCCCTCGTGGTGGCGACCCGTCAGGTACTACGCAACGGCCTGGATCTGCTGGGCCTGGGCGCTCCGGAGAGCATGTGATGGCAGCACGCAAGAGCAAGGGCAAGGGTCGGCAGGCGGTGCGCAACAACGGCGTCGGCATGCCGTGGTGGACTGGGGTACTTGTCGGCCTGCTGATCGGCGCGCTGGCGCTGGCCTACCTGATGCACCGCTCGCAGCTGCCGATGTCGTCCAAGAGCGGTCCGCAGGCCAATCCGCAAGCCACCGCCGCCGCCCCCAGCGATGCCGGCGCCGTCGCGCCGGGCGGGGCGGAGAGCACGTCGAAGAAGCCGCAGTTCGACTTCTACTCCGTGCTTTCGGAAAAGGAGGTGCGGATCCCCGATGCCGAGCTGAGCGCGCAGGCCAAGGCGGAGCAGCAGGCTGCCGCTGCCGCCGCTCCGGCGAGCGCGCCAGCGGCCGCGCCGGTCGCGCACCAGCAAGCCGCGCCTTCCAACATGACGATGGCAACGCAAAACGTAGAGGCCGCGCCGGCCGCCGCAGTGCCCAAGCCGGCCGCCAACAGCGGCTACCTGTTGCAGATAGGCGCCTTCCCCGATCCGGCGAAAGCCGAGGCCAGCAAGGCCCTGCTCGCCATGCAGGGGTTCGTGGCCAACGTGCAGACCGTCTCCATCAACGGTCAGACCTTCCATCGCGTGCGACTGGGGCCGTTCCCCACGGCAAGCGCGCTGGAAGCGACCAAGCAACGCCTGCAGCGCGCCGGCATCAACTCGATCGCGCTGAAGGAAGGCAAGTAACCAACCGGATTCATCGAGGCAACGACGCATGAGCAGCAATACCGCCTGGATCACCGGCGCCACCGCCGGCTTCGGCGCCGCCACCGTGAAGCGCTTCGTGGCCGGCGGCTGGCGCGTGGTCGCCAGCGGCCGTCGCGCCGAGCGCCTGCAGGAGCTGGTGGACGCGCACGGCGCCGACAAGGTGCATGCCGTCGCCTTCGACATCCGCGACGAGGCGGCGCTCCGCGAGGCGGTGGCGGGCCTTCCCGCGGACTTCGCCGGCATCGACCTGCTGGTCAACAATGCCGGCCTTGCGCTGGGCACGGCGCCGGCACAGCAGGCCAACCTTGCGCAGTGGAAGCAGATGATTGACACCAACGTCACCGCGCTGGCGACGATGACGCACCTGCTGCTGCCGAGGCTGATCGAGCGCCGCGGCGCGATCGTCAACATCAGTTCGATCGCAGGCAGCTATTCCTACCGCGGCGGCAACGTTTACGGCGGCACCAAGGCCTTCGTCACCCAGTTCTCGCAGAACCTGCGCGTGGACCTGCACGGCACCGGCGTGCGCGTGACCTCGATCGAGCCCGGCATGGCCGAGACCGAGTTCACCTTGGTCCGCACCGGCGGCGACCAAGCTGCTTCCGACCAGCTCTACGCTGGCGCCCACCCGATCACCGCCGGCGATATCGCCGAAACCATCTGGTGGATCGCCAACCTGCCGGCCCACCTCAACATCAACCGCATCGAGGTTATGCCGGTCAGCCAGTCGGCGGCAGGCCTGCAGGTGCATCGCGACTGAGAGGCTGAGAGTTTTTCTCTGAGCCACCCAAACGATGCTGCGGCAGGCATGATACCGAGCATGACGACACCTACTGAGCACGCCCCGGCGGCGCCGCAGACAAGCCTGTTTCTGGATCTGGCCGAGCCTAGTGAAGCACAGGTGCGCGAGGCGCAGGCCAAGGAAGCGCAGCGGTGCAAGCAAGGCGCGCCGCGCCTGCGGCAGCCCAATCGGCAGCAGGTGGAGCTGCGCGCCTCGGAC
>DAIDKO010000078.1 GCA_027450005.1 Rhodanobacter sp.
GCCGGTGCGCCGGCCAGCGTCGGCACGCCGTCCGCCGTGAAACACGCGAACCACCGGCCCGCGCCATCCCGGCTCACCGTGACGCTGCGCAGGCGGCCCGGCATCGGCGCGGTCACCCGGAAGCGGACCCGGCCGATGCCGTCCAGCTGCACGCTGCCACGCTTACCCTGGAGGGTCACGAGCCCCAGCCGGCGCTGATCCAGCGTGAACCGCGCCGACTGCACCGTGCCGAACTTCCGCCGGCGCGGCCGCTTCGCCCGACCGCTAAAGAAGTTGCGCCAGGCCGTGTCGAAGTCCCGCAGCGTCTGGTTGAACGGTTCACGTGGCAGTGTGGCCAGCCAGGCCGTTTCCGGGGCCTGCCGTAGCGCGGTGTAACGGCGCGACAGGTCGATACCCGACAGTTTCGTGCCGTCCGCGCGCCAGGCCGCATCCTTCTCCCGCAGCGCCCAGTTCCACACCCACCGCCGCGCACCGAACAGCCGCGACAGCACCCGTGCCTGCGCCGGCTTCGGTGACAGCCGCACGCGGTACGCGCGCTCAAGGGTCGGTGCGTCGGTCATGGGTGTCTTGTACCAGCCGAACCGCTCACGGGTTGAGACAGCCGGACATTGGCCGCCGGACGCCCGCCTCGCTCCGCGTGATCGCCAAAGTGGCTGCATGCAGGCCGCACGCGGCACGCTCCGATTCGACTCCGGGGGCCGGCGGGGTCGTCAGCATCCTGCTTCCTCCGTCGTTCGCGCCGGGCCGGCCCGCCCTGACCCGACCACGGATTCGCGCGAAACCGACCGGATCGCTAGCATGGCAAGGGTTTGCACCACGGCCGATACCATGTCCGAAGCCCTGTCCCTGCTACAGCACCGCCATTCCGTGCCCTCGCGCCAACTCGGTGCACCCGCCCCTGACGAGGCGACGCTGCGCGAACTGCTCGCCGCCGCGATCCGCGTGCCTGACCACGGCAAGCTGGTGCCGTTCCGACTGATCCGCCTCGACGGCGAGGCCAAGCTGCTGTTCGGCGAACGGCTGGCGGCACTGGCGGTTCGCAAGCAGCCGGAACTTTCCGACGCCAAGCGCGAGAAGGAGCAACTTCGCTACACCTTCGCGCCACTGGTGATCGCCGTGGTTGCACGCATCGACGCCGGCAGCAGCGTGCCCGAGATCGAACAGCGCCTGTGCGCCGGCACCGTGGCCTACAACATCCTGCTCGGTGCACACGCACTGGGCTTCGGCGCGCAATGGCTCACCGGCTGGGCGGCCTATGACCCCGACGTGGCCGCCCTGCTGCAACTGGCCGCGAACGAGCACGTGGCCGCCTTCGTGCATATCGGCACGTCGCAGCTTGACGTGCCCGACCGCGAGCGCCCTGTACTGGACGACCTGCTGACGACGTGGGTACCGTGAACGCCGTTCGACGCGAAGCCGCCCATCTGGTCGACGGCAGCCTCTACGTATTCCGCGCCTGGCACTCGATGCCGGACGAATTCCACGACACCGAGGGCCACCCCGCCAATGCGGTTCATGGCTACACCCGCTTCCTGTGCGAACTGTTGGAGAAGGTGCAACCGGAGCAGCTGGCGGTGGCCTTCGACGCCTCGGTCACCAGCTCGTTCCGCAACGCCATCTACCCGCCTTACAAGGCCAACCGCGAGCTGCCCCCGCCCGACCTCGAACGCCAGTTCGTGCTGTGCCGCGAAGTCACCGCCGCACTCGGCGTGGCGGTACTGATCGACCACAGCTACGAGGCCGACGACCTGATCGGCAGCGCGCTGTGGAACCTGCGCGCGCACGGCGTGCCCGGCGTGATCGTCTCCGCCGACAAGGATTTCGGCCAGCTGCTCGGCGAGCACGACGAGCAATGGGACTACGCGAAGAATCTGCGCTGGGGCCCTGCTGGGGTGCACGAGAAACTCGGCGTGCACCCGCACCAGGTAGCCGATTACCTCGCGCTGTGCGGCGACACCGTGGACAACATCCCCGGCGTGCCCGGCATCGGCGCCAAGACGGCCGCCGCGCTGCTCGGCCACTTCGGCAGCCTCGAGGCCCTCCTCGGTCGCGTGGACGAAATCCCGTTCCTACGCATCCGCGGCGCCGCCAGCTGCGCCGCGAAACTGCGCGAGCACGGCGAGCAGGCCTTGCTGTACCGCCGCCTCACCCGCATCGCACTCGATGCTCCGGTACCCGAAGGCGCCGACGCATTGCGCCGCTCGGGCGGGGACGCGGCGACACTCGACGCGTTGTGCGAGCGCCTGCGGTTCGGACCATTGACGCGTGCCAGACTGAAGGCTCTGCTGGCGTGAACCGGCTGCCCTTGCGGCCGGGAGCCTCCCGTCGGCCATACGCCGCCGTTCTTGAGTTCTCCGCGCGCCCGCTATACTGACGCGCTTCCTTGCCATGAACCTCGGCGAATGAATCCCAACTTCCTCGAATTCGAACAACCCATCGCCGAGCTCGAAGCGAAGATCGAGGAGCTGCGCCACACCAGCCATGGCCAGGCGATGAACATCGACGAGGAAGTCGGCCGGCTGCGCGAGAAGCTCAAGCTCAAGACCAATGACATCTTCAAGAACCTGAGCCCCTGGCAAGTCGCGCAGATGTCGCGCCATCCGGCGCGACCCTACACGCTGGATTACATCGGCGTGATGTGTGAGGAGTTCCACGAGCTGGCTGGCGACCGCATGTACGCCGACGACGGCGCCATCGTGGGCGGTCTGGGCCGCATCAACGGCCGCGCGGTGATGATCGTCGGCCATCAGAAGGCACGCGACACCAAGGGCAAGCTTCGGCGCAACTTCGGCATGCCGCGCCCCGAGGGCTACCGCAAGGCGCTACGCCTGATGAAGATGGCCGAGCGCTTCGGGCTGCCCGTACTCACCCTGATTGATACCATGGGCGCCTACCCCGGCGTCGGCGCCGAGGAGCGCGGCCAGAGCGAGGCGATCGCGCGTAACCTGCTGGAAATGGCCGACCTCAAGACACCCATCGTCTGCACCGTGATCGGCGAGGGCGGCTCTGGTGGTGCGCTGGCGATCGGCGTGGGCGACCGCATCAACATGCTGCAGTACTCCACCTATTCCGTGATCACGCCGGAAGGCTGCGCCACCATTCTCTGGCGCAGCGCCGAGCGCGCCAGGGACGCCGCCGAGGCGCTGGGCCTCACCGCGCCGCGACTGCTGGAGCTTGGCCTGATCGACAAGGTGATCCGTGAGCCGTTGGGCGGCGCCCACCGCAACCCGCGCTCGATGGCGATCCGCCTGAAAGCAGTGCTGATGAACCAGCTCGACGAACTGCAAGCGATACCCACGGCGGACTTGCTGGAGCAGCGCTACCGCCGCCTGCGCGGCCACGGTGCGTTCCAGGAATAACCACAGGCAGACATCCCGGGCGCTACCATCGGCTGCACCACCTAGCTGCCGGGAAACGCCATGGCGCACGAAAAACTCGCTGTCCTGATCGACGCCGACAACGCCCGCCCGGCGATCGTCGAGGGCCTCCTCGCCGAGATCGCCAAGTACGGCACCGCGCACGTCAAGCGCATCTACGGCGACTGGACCAAGCCCGACCTCAACAGTTGGAAGGAAGCGCTGCTGCGCCACTCGATCCAGCCGATCCAGCAGTTCCGCTACACGGTGCGCAAGAACGCCACCGATTCGGCGATGATCATCGACGCAATGGACCTGCTCTACGGCGGGCGTTTCGACGGCTTCTGCATCGTATCCAGCGACAGCGACTTCACCCGGCTCGCCTCGCGCATCCGCGAATCGGGCCTCACCGTGTACGGCTTCGGCGAGCAGAAGACCCCCGAACCGTTCCGCACTGCCTGCGACAAGTTCATCTACACCGAAGTGCTGGTCCAGGCCGACGCGGGCGAGGCGGAGGCAGCACCCAAGCCGCGCTCGGCCAAGGAACTGCGCAGCGATTCGCGGCTGATGAACCTGCTGCGCGGCGCGATCGAGGCGGCTTCCGACGAATCCGGCTGGGCCGGCCTCGGCCCGGTCGGCAGCATCCTCAACAAGCAGTCGCCCGACTTCGATTCGCGCAACTACGGCTACGCCAAGCTCAGCGGGCTGATCAAGGGCATCGGCCTGTTCGAGACCGAGGAACGGCACATCGGCAACGGCAAGCACATCTACGTGCGGCCCAAAAGCGGCCACAAGTGAAGCCATCGCTGTCCAGCCACCTCGACGACGCGCTGGCCGGCATGCCCGGAGCCGGGCTTTGCGTGGCCTACAGCGGCGGACCGGATTCCACCGCGCTGCTGCACGCGCTGGCGCAACTTCCCGCCGCGCGGGCACGCGGCCTGCGCGCGTTGCACGTCGACCATGGGCTACATGCCATCAGTGCGGCATGGGCGGAACACTGCCAGCGTTTTTGCGCCGGCCTCGGCCTCGACTGCGACGTGGTGCGCGTGGCGGTCGAAACGCATCGCGGCGAAGGCACGGAGGCCGCTGCGCGCCATGCACGCTATGCCGCCTTTGCGGCGCAACTCCGCACCGGCGAGATCCTGCTGCTGGCCCATCACCGCGACGACCAGGCCGAAACCGTGCTTTTGAAGCTGCTGCGCGGCGCCGGCCCCGAAGGGCTGGGCGGCATGCGCGAGCGTCGCCCGCTTGGACGCGGCGAACTGTGGCGGCCACTGCTGCACCAAACCACCCGCGCGCAACTGCGCAATTACGTCGCCGCGAACGCCCTGCCCTGCGTCGATGACCCGTCGAACGCCGACACCCGGCTGGCGCGCAACCATCTGCGCCACGAAATCCTGCCACGCATCGCCACGCACTGGCCGCAGGCGACGGATTCTATCCTGCACAGCGCCGCTCTCAGCCGGGCCGCAGCCGATGCGCTGCGTACGCAATGGCTGGCCGCCTTCGCCACACTGCACGATGCCGCCACCGACAGCCTCGACGCCGCCGGCTGGCTCGCGCTCGCCCCGGCCCTGCGCGGACCGCTGCTCGATCACTGGTTGCACGTACGCCGCCTGCCCGCCCCCACCAACGCACAGCGTGCGCAGGTCGAACGCCAGTGCGGCGCTCGGGCGGGCCAATCGCCATGCATCCGCTGGCCGGGCGCGGAGTTGCATGTGTGGAAAGGAAGGTTGTGGGCGCGCGCGCCGCGCCGCGCCATCCCACCCGACTGGCACACGGCGTGGCAAGGTGAACCGCTTGTGCTGCCCGACGGCGGCAGGCTTGCGCTGCACGACCAGCGCGCGCGCCTGCCCGCGCCGCTCACCGTACGCCTGCGCCGGGGCGGCGAACGCATCAAGCCGGCCGGCGACACGCACACCCGCGAACTGCGCGACCTGTTCCAGCAGGCCATGCTTCCACCATGGAGGCGCCTCGCCTGCCCGTTGCTGTACGAGGGCGACGAACTGGTCGCCGTGGCCGATCACTGGATCAGCACCCGCGGCCGCGAACTGTTCGATGGCGCGGGTAGCCTGCCGCACTGGGACGCCGTCGCCTGAGCCGCCGCCGCAACTCGGCATCGCATTGATTCCAGAGGCCTGCTGCGTTAGTTTTGCAGCCCATGGCCAAGACCGCTTCCACCGCCGCCAAGACGCCGCCAGCCGCCGATTTCGAGCACTCGCTGGACGAGCTCGAGCAACTGGTGGCGAAGATGGAAGGCGGCCAGCAGAGCCTGGACGAATCGCTGGCTTCCTTCGAGCGCGGCATCGGCCTGTACCGCCAATGCCAGCAGGCACTGGAGCAAGCGGAACTCCGCGTGCGCCAGTTGCTGGATCCCGAAGCCCCCGACAGCGCCGAACCGTTTGAACCCGAACATTGAACTGGGGCCGGCACTGCAAGCGCTGATACACCGCGCCGAACAGGCGCTGGACGCACGGCTGCCCAGCGCCGAACAACCACCCGTCGAACTCCATCGCGCCATGCGCTACGCCGTACTCGGCGGTGGCAAGCGCCTGCGTCCCTTGCTGGCCTACGCCGCCGCCCAAGCCTTGGGCCACGACGATGCTCCGCTCGACGCCGCCGCCTGCGCGGTGGAGCTGATCCATGCCTATTCGCTGGTCCACGACGACCTGCCCGCGATGGACGACGACGCGCTGCGCCGCGGCCGCCCCACCTGCCACATCGTGTTCGGCGAGGCGATGGCGATACTCGCCGGCGATGCGCTGCAGGCGCTAGCCTTCGAACTGCTGACCGCACCCGGCACGGCGCCGGACGCTGCCACCGGCATGCGCATGCTGCATGTTTTGGGCCACGCCTGCGGTGCCGAAGGCATGGCCGGCGGCCAGGCGCTGGATCTCTCCGCAGTCGGCCGCAAGCTCAGCCTGGCCGAACTGGAACACATGCACGCCTGCAAGACGGGGGCGCTGATCCGCGCCTCCGTGCAGCTCGGCGCACTCGCCGCCGGCGCGGACTCAACCGCGCTGGCCGCGCTGGAACGCTACGCCGCCGCGGTCGGCCTGGCCTTCCAGGTGCGCGACGACATCCTGGACGTGGAAGGTGAATCCGCGGTGATCGGCAAGACCGCCGGCAAGGACGCCGCCGCCGACAAGCCCACCTTTCCTTCGATCATCGGTCTGGACGCCTCGCGCACGCGGCTAGCCGAGCTCACCGGAATCGCGCTCGACGCGATCGCACCACTGGGGGCGGACGGCGAACTGCTGGCCGAGCTGGCGCGCTACGCGGCACAGCGCCGAAACTGACGAAAACGGCGCAATTGCCGTGTCTCCGCACCCATGTCGGCAACGGAGCAAAACGCCGTGAACCGCGCGCGGCAGACCACTGGCCTAGCGCGGACTGGTCAAACGCCTGCGCACCAGGCCGCAGGAATCACTCGCCCGCCAGCATCATCCTGTCCACCAGGATGGAGCCGCACAGAATGTGCGAACGCGGGTCGACGTCCGCGCCCACGGCACGGATACCGGCGTACATGTCGCGCAGGTTCGCGGCGATGGTGATCTCCTCGACCGGATGGACGATGGCGCCGTTTTCGACCCAGAAGCCGGCCGCACCGCGCGAGTAGTCGCCGGTAATGGTGTTCACGCCTTGGCCCATGACTTCGGTGACCAGCAGACCGGTGCCAAGCCGGCGTAACATGCCGGCGAAATCGCTGGCCTCGCCGTCAGCGGCGCCCGGTGCCACCACCAGGTTGTGGATTCCACCGGCGTTGCCGGTGGATTCCAGCCCCAGCTTGCGTGCCGAGTAGCTGCCGAGCACGTAGCGCGCCAGTACGCCACCCTCCACCAGCGCGCTGTCACGCGTGGCTACGCCCTCGGCGTCGAAATTGCCTGAGCCATGGCCGCGCCGGAGATGCGGCCGCTCGTCGACACGCAGCCATGGCGGCATGACCGCCTTGCCGGCATGGTCGAGCAGGAAACTGGCGCGGCGATACAGCGCGCCGCCGCTCACCGCGCCGACCAGATGGCCGACCAGCCCCCGTGCGACCTCCGGCGCGAACAGCACCGGGCATTCGCGGGTGGACAGGCCGCGTGCATCCAGCCGCGCCAGGGTGCGCTCCGCGGCCTTGTCGCCCAGCACCTGCGCGCCCATGAAGTCATCCGCGCTGCGCACGCTGTCGTACCAGTAATCCCGCTGCATGCGCTCGCCTTCGCCCGCGATCAGCGACAACGACAGCGAATGCCGCGTGCCGCACTCGCGCCCGACGAAGCCGTGCGAATTCGCGTACACCGACAGGCTCTCGCCCATCTGCACGCCGGCGCCGTCGGAATTGCTGATGCCCGCATGCGCGCGACCAGCCTGCTCGACACGCCGCCCCAGCTCGATCGCGCCCGCGGTATCGATGGCCCAGGGATGCCACAAGTCGAGGTCGGGGAAATCCCTGGCCATGCGCGCGGCGTCGGCTAGGCCGGAAGCCGGATCTTCCTCGGTGAATTTCGCGATAGCGCAGGCCTGGTCCAGCGTGGCCTGGATCGAGTCGGGCTGGAGGTCGGCGGTGCTGGCCGAGCCCTTGCGCTGGCCGAAGTACACGGTGAGGCCGAAACCGCGGTCGCGGGTGTGCTCCACCGTCTCCACTTCGCCAAGGCGCACGTTCACGTTGAGCCCGGTGTCGATGCTGGCGGCAACCTCGGCGGCGCTGGCACCGGCCGCGCGGGCGCGGCGTATCACATCGGCGGCAAGCTCGGCGAGACGATCCAGTTCTTCAAGGCTGCGGTCGGTACGGGCGGCGATCTCGCTCACGGCAGGCTCTCAGGCAAATCAACGGGCTGGATTCAAACGGGTAGAATGCACGATCCGCGCCGTGCCGTCTCCATATGGGGGCGCCACGGCCCACCCGCAACGCATCGCCGAGCCCGCGCATGTCGGTCGTTCCCGGTCTCTACCGCCACTACAAAGGCCAGCGCTACCGTGTGCTGGGCACCGCCCGTCACAGCGAGACGCAGGACCCGCTGGTGGTGTACCGCGCACTCTATGGCGAGCACGACCTGTGGGTGCGCCCTGCGGCGATGTTCGTCGAGAGCGTGCTGGTGGATGGCGCGCGCATACCCCGATTCGCACTGGAACAGGCCGACCTTGGCTTGCCCGAAAACCCGGGCCCGCTGGAAAACCCATGAACCGCAACTACAGCGACGACCCCGAGCACGACTACGGCCCTACCCGCACCCAGCAGCGGCGCGACGCGCTGGCCGTGTTGGAGCTGGCCGGCCAACTGGTCGAACTGCCGCCGACGCGGCTGGCCAAGCTGGAACTGCCAGACGACGTGCGCGACGAGATCGCCCACGTGCGCCGCATCACCTCGCACATTGCGCGCAAGCGCGAGCTGGCCTTCCTCGCCAAGGTCATGCGCCGCCACGACAGCGAAGCGTTCGATTCGGTGCGCGCCGCGCTGGGCGAAAACCGCGACCGCCAGCGCCAGGAGACAGCTGCCATGCATCGCCTGGAAGCGCTGCGCGAGCGCATGCTCGGCGACGAAGGCGATGCGGCGGCTTCTGAACTGATCGAGCAGCATCCGGGCATCGATCGCCAGCACCTGCGCGCGCTGATCCGCCAGGCGCGCGTGGAGAAGGCCGCACCGAACAAGCCGCCGCGCGCCTACCGCGAACTGTTCCAGTTGCTCAAGTCGCTGCAGGGCGACCAGGCCTAGGCACCGCGGCAGCCAACGCGCGCAAACGGCGCCTCTACGGCGCGGACCAGAAGCCGCGTATCCCCGCCACGCCGTGCGCACCCGCTGTGCGCGCCTGCGCCAGTTGCTTCGGAGACAGGCCGCCCAGCGCATACACCGGCATCGCGGCGGCCCCGACCAGCGCCTCGAAGCGCACCCAGCCCAGCGGTGATGCCTCCGGGTGGCTGGCCGTGGCCTCCACCGGCGACAACGTGGCGAAATCCGCACCCAGTTGTAGCGCCCTCGCCAGTTGCGCAGCGTCGTGGCAGCTCGCGCCCACCGTTTGTTGCGGCGGCAGCGGGCGAGATCGGAGCGTAGCCAGTTGCGCACCGGTCAGCTGCACGCCGACACCCAGAACCCGCGCGCCTTCGATATCCGCATTGAGGAGCAGTTGCGCGCCGAGTTCGCGCGCCGCAGGCAATAGCGCGTTCGCGAGTTCACGCACGGCATCGACCGGCCAGCGCGGCAGGCGCAATTGCACCAGCCGCTCGCCGGCGCCGATGGCACCGACGATACGACCGAGCCACGCATCGCGTTCGTGCGGCAGCACATCCGCCGGCGTGATGAGGTAACGTGGCGATAGGCGCAGCGCCTGCAGGATCGCGCGGTCGGCAGGCGCCAGCATCGCCGGATCGGCCTGCATCGGCTGGCGCCATTGCAGCCCCTGCCCTTCCAGCGATTGGGGTTCGCCGCGCCACCGCGTCACGCACCAGGCATCAAGCAGCAGTTCGCGTTCGCCGTAGCGCCACGGCACACGGATCAACGGTGCGGCCTCGACCAGTACGATGCCGAGCTCCTCGTCCAGTTCGCGCGCCAGCGCCGCCAGCGGCGTCTCGCCGGGCTCGCGCTTGCCGCCGGGGAATTCCCACAGGCCCGCCAGGTGCTTGCCGGCAGGACGCTCGGCCAGCAACACGCGACCTTCTCGGTCGCGCAGCGCGCCGGCCAGCACGTGCAGCGGCGCGTGCTCCATCGACCGCTCAGCTGCCGCGGACGTACTCGACCATATCGAAGTCGTAGGCGTGCTCGGCGTCCTTCTTGTGGTGCACGCGCGAGACCTCGGTCCACTCGCTGAAATGGACGCCGGGGAAGAAGCTGTCCGCGCCGTCGATCGCCGCGCTGACCCAAGTCAGGTAGAGCCGGCGCGCCAGCGGCAGGGCTTCGCGGAAAACCTGGCCGCCGCCGATCACCATCAGGCCGGTGTGGTCGCAGCGCGCCTGCGCCTCGTCGATCGAGCGCACGGTGACTTGGCCGGGGAACGGCGCCTCGTGCCTGAGCGACAACACTAGGTTGGTGCGGTCCGGCAGCGCGCGGCCAATCGACACCGCGGTGTTGTAGCCCATCAGCACGTATTTGCCCACGGTGAGCTGCTTGAACCAGCGCAGATCGTCCGGCAGGTGCCAAGGTAGTTGCCCCTTGCGACCAATGGCGAAGTTCTCGTCAAGCGCGGCGATCAGCGAAATGGCCATCTTGGCTCCAGGCAGGAATTCACGGGATCGAACGGCATATGCGTCGGCGCGGCATGGCAGCTCTGAATGGCGCCTATTGTAGCGATTCGCGGGGATGACGAGCATGGTTATCGCAGCAGAACTCCTTGCCGCGGCGACGCCGGCCACCGGCCTGGCGGCCACGACAGGCGCCACACCCCAAGTTATGCCGACCGTGTATGAAGTTGGGCACTTCAATGCAGTTCCCGAAACCCGCGACGGCCAGCGACTGAAGTTGGTGGTCGATACCGGCGGCGGTGGCGACGGCCTGTGCTGGATCAGCGGAGCTGCGGCGAACCGGCTGCACCGCAAACCCGTGATCGCGCCAAGGGTAGCAGCCATCTGACCGTGGCTCCGCTCCCTGGATATCGCCCCGGCCAGGCCCTGCCGCCGTCGGATTCCGACTTCTGTGGCGCGGCGGTGCTGGTGAACCCGCGCGGCGATGCCACCTCCGACGACGACCAGCTCGGCGCCGGCTATCTGCCCGCCCATGTGTGAAGTCTCGACTAGCCTGCCGAGCGCTTCACACTGCAAGGCTCGGCTTGGCATCCGAATCCCACCGCACATCTCGTCCCGATAGGTTTTCCGCGCGACGGCGGCGGTTGGCCAAGCGATGGCTTTGCCCGCATCGTCATCCGGGTGGACGGCCAGCTGCTGGATATGCCATTGGATACCGGCGCACCGCACATCCCACCGCAGCGCGCAAGCGGGATACCTACGGTCAACGGCTACGGCGTCGCTGGCTCCATCACACGCAACGCGTCGGAGCGCTGGCACAAGGCACATCCAGGCTGGCTCGTGGTGGACGGAGGCGACAACCTGCTGAGCCCGAAACCCGCCTGGCGCATGATCGAGGTGCCGGATGTGGAGACTGGTGGCTGGTCGGTGGGCCCGGCCTGGTTCACCGAGCGTCCTGATCGCAATTTCGCCATCAAGGGCATGTCGAGGTACATGGACGGCGCCGTGACGGGCGCCGTCGGCAGCAACATCTTCAAGCACTTCGTGATGACCATCGACTACCCCGACGCCACGGCCTGATTCCGCTGCGTGACCGGTTGCGAGGCCGCCGCTAGACCGCCACCGGCGCCTTGATCGCCGGATGCGGGCTGTAGCCCTCGATGGCGACGTCCTCGAAACGGAAGTCCTCCAGTGCACGTACCCCGGGGTTCAGCACCAGGCGCGGCAAGGGACGCGGCTCGCGGGTGAGCTGCAGGCGCGCCTGCTCGACGTGGTTGCTGTAGAGGTGCGCGTCGCCCAACGTGTGCACGAAGTCGCCCACGCCCAGCCCGCAGACGTGGGCCACCATGTGGGTGAGCAGGGCGTAGCTGGCAATGTTGAACGGTACGCCAAGGAAGATGTCACCGCTGCGCTGGTAGAGCTGGCAGCTCAGCTTTCCGTCGGCCACGTAGAACTGGAAAAGCGTATGGCAGGGCATCAGTGCCATCTTCGGCAGCTCCCCGACGTTCCACGCGCTGACAATCAGGCGGCGCGAGTCGGGATTGCGACGGATCTCGTCCACCACCCAGCGGATCTGGTCCACCGTGCCGCCGTCGGCGGTAGGCCAGGCGCGCCATTGCCGGCCGTAGACCGGGCCGAGGTCGCCCTGCTCGTCGGCCCATTCGTCCCAGATGCTGACGCCGTGCTCCTTGAGGTAGGCGATGTTGGTGTCACCACGCAGGAACCAGACCAGCTCATGGATGATGGATTTCAGGTGCAGCTTCTTGGTGGTGACCAGCGGGAAGCCTTCGGCAAGGTCGAAGCGCATCTGCCAGCCGAAGACGCTACGCGTGCCGGTGCCGGTGCGGTCGGCCTTTTCCGTGCCGTGCTCCAGCACGTGGCGCAGCAGGTCGAGGTAGGCCTTCATGGACCGCTATTGGCCGGCGTCGCCACCTCATCCAGCTGCAGCGTGGGCGCTTTGCGCGACAGCCACAGCAGCCACAGTCCCGCGACGATCAGCGGCAACGAGAGGATCTGCCCCATCGTGAGCCAACCGAAGGCGAGGTAACCGAGCTGGATGTCCGGTAGGCGCACGAACTCCACGCCGAAGCGGAAGCAGCCGTACATCAGCGCGAACAGCCCGGAAACGAGGTAACGCGGCCGCGGCTTCATCGACACCAGCCACAGCACGGTGAACATCACCACGCCTTCCAGCGCCAGCTCGTACAGCTCGCTGGGATGCCGCGGCAGATGCCCCCCAAACTGGGCATAGACCGCTTGCCAGGCCGGGTGCGCCGCGTAATGCAGCGTGCTGTCCGCAATCGTGCCGCCGAAGGCGTACGTGTGATCCTCGGCCTGCGCGTTGGGGAAGATCATGCCCCACGGCAGGTGGGTGGGCTTGCCCCACAGCTCGCCGTTGATGAAGTTGCCCAGCCGCCCCAGGCCCAGGCCGATTGGCACCAGCGGCGCCACGAAATCCACCGTGTCCATGAAGTGCAGCTTGTGCCGGCGCGACCACCACAGCCCCGCCACCAGCACGCCGACCAGGCCGCCATGGAAGCTCATGCCGCCGTCCCACACGCGGAACAGCGCCAGCGGATCAGTCCAGATCCAGCGCGGGCCGCCGGCGTAATAGAACAGCATGTAGCCGATTCGCCCCCCCACGATCACGCCCATCATGCCGTAGAAGAACAGGTCGCTCAGCGTGTCGCGCGTCACCGGCAAGCGGCCCCGCCGGCGTCTGTACTCGCCCAGTACCGCGGCGCTGAAAAAGCCCACCAGGTACATCAGTCCGTACCAGTGCACCTGCACGGGGCCGAGGTGGAAGGCAATGGGGTTGATATCGACGACGTAGGGTTGCGTCATGAGGCGCGGCATCGGTACAGGCAAGGACGCCAGTGTAGCCGGACACGCGCCGAATGGACGGCTACACTGGCGGATACCCGGTCAGCCGAGGTGCAGGGGACATCCGCCAAGGACCGGGCCGCCAACAAACAGGGGAGTACAGGGATGATGTCGTTGCGCAAGATCCGCGTCGCGCTGGTCGCGGCGTGCCTTTGTTCGCCGGTCGCCACAGCCGCGACCGGCCTGATTCCAGTGGAGGCGTTCGCGCGCCATGCCGACCTGTCGATGCCGCGGCTGTCGCCCGACGGCAAGCACATCTCGGTGCGCATGGACGACGGTGACAACCACTCGCTGGTGATTTTCGACGTTGCCGACATGAGTAAGCCGGTCAGCATGTTGCGCATGCCCAAGTACGAAGTGCCGCTCAACGTGGATTGGGTCAGCTCGACCCGCCTGGTGGTGGAAAAGGGCAAGCAGTTCGGCTCCATCGACAAACCCATGGCCACCGGCGAAATCCTCGCCACCAACGTGGATGGAACGCACCAGGATTACCTGTTCGGCTACCAGACCGGCTACGGCACCCGTGGCAGCACCCGTCAGGCCGACGATGGCTGGGGCTGGGTGGCTGGCTTGCCGGAGAAGGCCAACGGCCACTTCTACCTGGGCAGCCACCTCCAGGGAGAGGATAACCGCAGCGAACTCTACGACGTCGACGCCACGAAGAACGTACGCCACCAGATCGGCGACATCGGCGTGGGCCAGATGAATTTCCTGGTCGGGCCGGACGGCAAGGCAAGCTTTGCCTTTGGCACCAACGTCGATTTCAACTACGTGGCGTACCAGTCAATCCACGGGCGCTGGGCGCAACTGCCGGCAGGCAAATACTTCGCCCCGTTCGCCACCGCACCGGGCGGCAAGAGCGTCTACGCCATGTACAGCGCCGATGGCGGCCCGTCCGAGCTGATCGAACAACGCCTGGACGGCGGCGATCGCAAGGTGCTGGCGAAGGACGATTTCGGCAACGTCCACGACGTCCAGTGGACGGCGCCGCCGTCGCAGCCGTTCGCCTTCATCACCGCCACCGGCACGCCGCGCCCGATCTTCATCGACCCGACGCTTCCGGCCGCCAAGCTGTACATGGCGATCAGCGAGAAATTCCCCGGTGAATTCGTCGATTTCATCAACTTCAGCGAGGACGGCCGCGAGCTGCTGTTCAGCGTGAGCAGCGACCGCGACCCGGGAACCTACTACCTGATCGACACCGAACACTACAAGGTGGTCAAGCTGTTCGCCGCAGCGCCCTGGATCGATCCGTCGAAGATGGCCGAACGCATCCCGATGCATTTCAAGGCCAGCGACGGCCTGGAGCTGGAAGCCATCCTCACCGTGCCCAACGGCATGCCGATGAATAACCTGCCGATGGTATTGCTGCCGCATGGCGGTCCGCACGGCGTCAACGACGACTGGTTCTTCGATGGCGATGCACAGTTCCTCGCCAGCCGAGGCTATCTCGTGCTGCAGGTGAATTACCGCGGTTCCAGCGGCCGCGGACTGAACTTCGAGCAAGCCGGCTTCCTCCAGTGGGGCACGCGCATCCAGCAGGACCTGATCGACGGCGTGAAATGGGCCGAGCAACAGCAGTATGCCGACCCGAACCGGGTCTGCGTGTACGGCGGCAGCTTCGGCGGCTACTCGGCGATGATGTCGGTGATCCGCGCACCCAAGTTGTTCAAGTGCGCGATCGGTTACGCCGGCGTCTACGACCTGGCGATGATGTACAAGAAGGGCGATATCCGCACGGACCAGTTCGGCAGGAATTACCTCGCCACCGTGATCGGCAAGGATGACGCCGCGTTGGCCGCGAACTCGCCGGACAAGTTCGCCAACCAAATCGACGTGCCCGTGCTGCTTATCCATGGCAAAGACGACCAGCGCGCCCCGTTCGCCCAGGCCAAGGCGATGCGTGCCGCACTGGATGCCGCGCACAAGCCGTACGAGTGGATGAGCAAGCCCGACGAAGGCCATGGCTTCTACACCGAGGCCGACAACACGGATCGTCTCAACCTCATGCAGGCGTTCCTAGCGAAGTACATCGGCGCGGGCACCACGGCCCCCTGATCCGGGGGCGAGCCCTGCCGCGCCAATGGCCCCAGGCCAGGCGCGGCAGGCGGCTCAGAGCAGCACCGGCCGGTCCGGCAATTCGTCCTGGCGCGTCGCCCCATTGGCGGGAAAGTAGCGTTCAAGCAGCGCGTGCACCGCTTCGATGCCGCGCAGGCTGCCTTCGCGCCATTGGCCTTGCGCGTAGGCCGAGCGCATGTGCTCGCACACCAGGCGCCATTCGTCGTACGCCACCCGCTTCGCCATGCCGCGATCAGCGACGATCTCGATACGACGCTCGGCCAGCAGCACGTAAATCAGCACGCCGTTGTTGTGCTCGGTATCCCAGACCCGTAAATGCTCGAATACCTGACGCGCACGCGCGGGCACATCCAGCCCGCCGATCACGGCGAGTGGCGCAAGCCGCGATTCCACGGCAAGCCGGACCTCGCCAAGGTGCCGGCGCTCGCCCTTTGCGACAGCCGCGGCGATGTCGTCGAGCAGGCCGGTAGGGAAGCGGCGATGCAGCTGGAACCAGCCCTCGCCGAGGTTCGCAAG
The DNA here is from genome assembly GCA_027450005.1 of Rhodanobacter sp. Classification (GTDB taxonomy): domain Bacteria; phylum Pseudomonadota; class Gammaproteobacteria; order Xanthomonadales; family Rhodanobacteraceae; genus Rhodanobacter_A. Next base: position 15,993 of record DAIDKO010000078.1, read on the forward strand.
CAGGCGTTGCAGGCGTGCCATGTCACCAGCTCCCCGAAGCGCCGCCGCCGTTGAAGCTGCCGCCACCTCCGCTGAAGCCGCCACCGCCGCCGAAACCGCCTCCCCCGAAGCCGCCGCCGCCCCAGCCACCGAAGCCACCCCAGCCGCCGCCACCGATCGAGCGGCCGGCACCGGCCGGCAGCAGCATCAGCAGCCCGCCCACGATGCCACCGAGAATACCCATGCCCACCGAGGCCATCAGCCAGAACAGGCCGCCCATGACCAGGCCGCCCAGCGGCGCGCGGACGAAGGCGTGCGCACGCCCCAGCATGCCGCGCAGGACGATCCAGGCGAAGAACCCGACCCCCAGCAGGCTGTTGAGGTCCAGGCCGGGCCGCTGCTGCGGCGCCCTCTGCGCCGGCGGCGGCAAGGGCTCGCCGTCGATCAGCTGGATCAGCGCGCCGACGGCGGCCTGGATGCCGCCGAAGTAATCGCCTGCGCGGAACTTCGGCACGACATACTCGCGGATGATGCGCGCCGAGGCGGCGTCCGGGATTGCCCCCTCCAGCCCTGCGCCGACCTCGATGCGCACCGCGTGGTCGTCCTTGGCGACCAGCAGCAGCACGCCGTCGTCGACGCCCTTGCGGCCGACCTTGTTCGCCATCGCGATGTCGATGGAATAGCTATCGATGTCCTGCGGCTTGGTGCTGCCTACCATCAGCACCACCAACTGCGCGCCCTTGGCCTTCTCCAGCGCCACCAGCTGCGCATCGAGCTGGTCCACCTGCTGCGCACTCAGCGTGCCGGTGAGATCGGTGACGTGCCGCACCAGCTTCGGCACGGCAGCTTCGGCATGCAACCATGCCGGCAGCAGCATGACCGCCGCCAGCAGCCATAACCACAGCGCACGCGGGCGGTGCGCGCGCATCTCAATGCGCCGAGGCGGCGGGCGCCGGTGCAGCGCCGCTGAAATCGACCTTCGGGGCGGTGGAGATCGCCTGCTCGTCCTGCACGCTGAAGTTGGGCTTCACGGTGTAGCCGAACATCTTGGCGGTAAGGTTGTTGGGGAAGGTGCGGATCATCGAGTTGTAGTCCTGCACCGCCTGCACGTAGCGCTGGCGCGCCACGGTGATGCGGTTCTCGGTGCCCTCCAACTGCGCCTGCAGGTTCTGGAACAGCCCGTCGGCCTTGAGGTTGGGATAGTTCTCGCTAACGGCCATCAGGCGCGACAGCGCATTGCCCAGTTGGCCCTGCGCAGCCTGAAACTTCGCCAGCGCCTGTGGATCGTTCGCCAGCGCCGGCGTCATCTGGATGCTGCCCACCCTGGCGCGCGCGTCGGCCACCTCGGTGAACACCTTTTCCTCGTGCTGGGCGTAGCCCTTCACCGTGGCGACCAGGTTCGGCACCAGGTCGGCGCGGCGCTGGTACTGGTTGAGTACTTCCGACCAGGCGGCCTTGACTGCCTCATCCTGCCGCTGCATGGCGTTGTAGCCGCACCCACAAAGACTGATCGCGACCAGCAACAGCACGAGATTGCGCAACAGCTTCATGGCAAGGCTCCGTTCCAAAGAGATGGGCATTCCACCACTACGCAGGTGGCGGCGCAAACGACCTAGCGCAAGCCCAGCACCAGGCCCCAGCTCAGCATCGTCAACACCATCAGCAGGAACACGGCGGCCGACCCCATGTCCTTGGCGCGACCGGCGAGTTCGTTGAATTCGGGGCTGACTTTGTCCACCACCGCCTCGATGGCGGAATTCAGCAGCTCAGCCGAGAGGACGAGAAAAGCTGGCGCCACCAGCGCGAGTTTCTCCAGCGCACCGTTGCCCAGCCACAGGCCCAGCGGGATCAGCACCACCGCCAGCATAGCCTCCAGCCGGAACGAGGCCTCGTGCCGCCAGCCAGCCTGCAGGCCTCGCATCGACCAGCGAAAGGCGTTCCAGAGCTGGCTCGGGTTACCGCGAAAACCGGGGCTGGACATGGGATGACGATCTCCGGGGCGTCGCGGTGGCGAACCGCAATGATGCCATAGGCCGGATATTGCACCGCAGCGGGGCCCGCCCGGTGGATGGGTTACCCTTCGGCAGTTGTGGCGCACCCGACGCCGCGATTCGCCGGTCGCCCAGCGCGGCCGTTGTACTCCTCAGCACGGAATCGTTGCATGGCAATCCAGAATCCACCCGTTTCGCAAACACAGTCGTTCAGCACCGTCTTCCTGATCGAGATGTGGGAGCGCTTCGGCTTCTATGGCATGCAGGTGCTGATGGTCACCTTCATGATGAAGCGGCTCGGCTTCATCGACACCAAGGCAAATCTTGTATGGGGTGCGGCCACTGCCCTGATCTACGCCACGCCGGCAGTCGGCGGCTGGGTCGGCGACAAGCTGCTGGGCACGCGGCGCACGATGCTGATGGGCGCGGTGATCCTGGCCGTCGGCTACGCCCTGCTCTGGGTCCCCTCCGACCACCCCCTGGTCACCTACGCGGCGCTGGGCGTGATCATCGTCGGCAACGGCTTCTTCAAGGCCAACTCCGGCAACCTCGTGCGCAAGATCTACGACGGCGAGGATTCCAAGATCGACAGCGCGTTCACCATCTACTACATGGCAGTGAACATTGGCTCGATGCTCTCGATGACGCTCACGCCAATTATTCGCGACGACGTTGCTGCGCGCTACGGCGACTCTCTGGGCTGGCATACGGCATTTGGCGTCTGTTCGATCGGCCTTGTCCTCGGCCTGATCTTCTACAGCATCATGCGCCACTGGCTCGCGCACATCGGCTCGCCCGCAGACAACGAACCGGTGAACCTGAAGCGCCTGGCGGCAGTCATGGGCGTAGCGGCACTGGCGGTGATCGCCTCGGTCCTCATCCTGCAAAGCGAGACGGTCGCGCGGTGGGGCGTGGTGGTTGCCGGCATCGCCATGTTCGTGGTCTTCATCTACATGATCGCGGTCTGCCGCAGCGGCGAGCGCTCCGGCCTGATCGCCGCGCTCGTGCTGGTGGTACAGACGATCTTCTTCTTCATCTTCTACCAGCAGATGTCCACCTCGCTGAACCTGTTCGCGCAGCGCAACGTAGACCTCCACTTCAGCGTCTTCGGCGTCCAACTGTTCACGTGGATCCCGGAGCAATACCAGAACCTCAACTCGATCTGGATCGTGCTGCTGAGCCCGGTGCTGGTCTTCGTCTACAACTCGCTCGGCCGCTTGGGCAAGGATCCCTCGGTGGCCGCCAAGTTCGCCTGGGGCTTTGCGGCGGTCGCGGCCGGCTTCTTCATCTACGGCATCGGCGCCAAGTGGGCGGTGAACGGCCAGGTGTCCTCGTGGATCATGGTTTGGGGCTACGGCCTGTACTCGCTGGGCGAGCTGCTTGTGAGCGGCCTAGGCCTGGCAATGATCGCCCGCTACGTGCCCGAGCGCATGGGCGGCCTGATGATGGGAACCTACTTTGTGGCGTCCGGCATTTCGCAGTACTTGGGCAGCGTGGTCGCCAATTACGCGCACATCCCGTCGGGCCTCACTGACCCGGTGCAGTCGCTCGACATCTACACACGCCTGTTCAACAAGCTCGGCTTTGTCGGCGTTGGCTGCACCGTGGTGGCCATGGCCGTCCTGCCTCTAATGAAGAAGCTGTCGACCAGCCATGCTAACGCGGTCGGCCGGCAGGAGCCACTGCCTGCCGTGCGCAGCGAGGAGTTCGACGCGACCTGACCGCGTCGCCGGAGGCCGCCGCATACGGCGGCCTCCGGCACATCGTGAGCCGCATGCCACAACGTTACACCAAACATCGCATCGGTCCATTCGCGCTGGCTCGCACGCTGGCCTGGCTGCGCCTGTGCGCCATCGGCGGGCAATGCACCGCCGTGCTGGTCTGCGCGCTGTGGCTGCGTCTGCCGATACCACTGCTGCCCTTGCTGTGCTGCATCGGCCTGCTCGCCGTGTTCGCGGTGCTGGCGGCATGGCGCCTGGGCCGAACGTGGCCGGTAAGCGAATCCGAGGCCATCGCGCACATCGGCGTGGACACCCTGGAGTTGGGCGTGTTGCTATATTTCACCGGCGGCGCCAGCAATCCCTTCATCACGCTGCTGGTGTTACCCATCGCGCTGGCCGCTGCGGCGCTGTCGATCCGTGCCCTGCTCGCGGTGGCCGTGCTCGCCGGTAGCGCCTACCTTCTGCTGTTGCAGCGGCACCTGTCACTGCCGATGCCGGACGGCCTGCGCGACCGCGGTTTCGAACTGCACGTGGTCGGCATGGGCGTGAACTTCGTCATCACCGCACTCCTGCTGGGTTTTTTCATCAACCGCCTGGCGCATGCGCTGCGGATGCAGCAGCTCGCCACGCAGCGCGTGCACGAACGCGCACTGCGCGACGAGGGTATCCTCGCCATCGCCACCCAAGCCGCCGGCGCCGCGCACGAGCTCAACACGCCGCTCTCCACCATGCGCACGCTGTTGCCCGAGCTACGCCGCGAACACGCCGGCGATGCCGCACTGGCCGAAGACCTCAGCCTGCTCGAGGGCCAGGTCGACCGCTGCCGCGACATCCTGCGCGAGATGGTGGCGTTCGGCCAGGCGCAGCTTTCGCAGGAGCCGGAGCGCCTGGACATGGCACAGTTTCTGCGCGGCTGTACCGAACGCTTCCAGTTGCTGCACCCCGAGGCCGAGCTCGAACTGCAGGTGGACGAGGGCGTCGTCCGGCTGCCGCTACGCGCGCCACCCGGCCTGCGCCATGCCTTGCTGAACCTGCTCAACAACGCCGCGGACGCCTCCGCCCAACGCGATTTGCGCGAAGTGCTGCTGCAGGTGGAGCGCGCGGGCGACTGGCTGCAATTCATGGTAATCGACCGCGGCCCGGGCTTCGCCAGCGCGGAAAGCAGCACACGCCTGGGCCATTCGGAGAAGCAGGATGGCCTGGGCATCGGCCTCACGCTTGCCGTGGCCACCGCCGAACGCCTCGACGGCGAACTGGTGGCGCGCAATACGGACGACGGTGCCGTGGTATGCCTGCGCCTGCCGCTATCCGCGGTCTCGCGGCATTGAGTCGCACCCGCCGGGCGTGCATGCCGCACCCTACTGCGGCAAAATTACGCAGATGAACGAAAACAGCAACTCGAGCAACACCCGCCCGCTCCTGCTGGTGGACGACGATGCCACCTTCGTGCGCGTGCTGGACCGTGCGCTCACCTCGCGTGGCTTCGAGGTGATCTCGGCCACCAATCTCGCCGATGCGCGCATGCTGGCGCGCCGCCAGCAACCTCGCTACTGCGTGCTCGACCTCAAGCTGGGCGAGGAGAACGGCCTGCGCCTGATTCCGGAATTGCACTCGCTGGTGCCGGACATGCGCGTGCTGCTGCTCACCGGCTACGCCTCCATCGCCACCGCGGTGGAGGCGATCAAGCGCGGCGCGCACGATTACCTGGCTAAACCGGTGGACGCCGACGCGGTGGTGCGCGCCCTGCTGGACGGCGACGGCGGTTCGGAAAGCGACGACGACGACTTGCCCGACGCCCCCGAGGCGCCGCTGGCGCTGCGCCGGCTGGAGTGGGAGCACATCCAGCGCGTGCTAACCGAGTGCAACGGCAACATTTCCGAGACCGCCCGCCGCCTCGGCATGCATCGGCGCACCCTGCAGCGCAAACTGAGCAAGCACCCAGTGCGTGAGCGACCCGGCGACGGCGATTGATCGCCGCATCCGGTTTGCCTGCTGACATGAGCAGCGATCATGGCGCTTGCCGCTAGCGGGCAGGCGCAACACGCTCCGATTCTTCTCCAAGGTCCGAAGGGGCCTTCGTCGTCCTTGACTCAGCCGTCGTCGAGCTCCTTGAGCCGTTCGCGCAGCTCGGCCAAATCCTTCGTGGTGAGCTTGGGCTGCTCGGCGAAGTGCACCACCAGCGGCGCCACCCGGCCATCGAGCAGGCGATCGAGCACCCCTTGGCTCTCCTGCGAAACGTATTTCTCGCGGCCCATCAGCAGCGTGTAGAGATAATGGCGACCGTCCTTCTCGGCCTTCAGCGCGCTTTTCTTCAGCAGGCGGTTGAGCAGCGATTTCACCGTGCCCTCCCGCCAACCCTACGCCGGGCCGACCTCGGCAAAGATCTCCTCGGCGCTGCGCTGCGCGGTGCGCCAGAGCACTTCCAACACCTGCCTCGGCTTCGCCGATTGCCACGAGGCTACCGTTTACGAATGTAATTGACCCTGTGCGGACACGCGTAAATGCCTATCGTCAAGCCGTCGAGACCTCGTACAAAACGGCCCGGGCGCAATCCGTCGTATCCTAGGTGGCTGGCATCCCTGCACGAAGGCAAGGCAATGAACAAGGTCCACGCTACGGCGGCCCAGGCGCTCGACGGCCTACTGTTCGACAACATGACGATCGCGGCCGGCGGCTTCGGCCTGTGCGGCATCCCGGAGAACCTGATCGCCGCCCTGCTCGCGGCCGGTACCAAGGGGCTCACCATCGTGGGCAACAACGCCGGTGTGGACGATTTCGGCATGGGCCCGCTGCTGAAGACCCGTCAGGTGAAGCGCGTCTACGCCTCCTACGTCGGCGAGAACAAAGAGTTCGAGCGCCAGGTGCTGGCTGGCGAGCTGGAGCTGCACTTGGTACCGCAGGGCACGTTGGCCGAGAAGCTGCGCGCCGGCGGCGCCGGTATCCCCGGTTTCTACACGCGCACCGCGTTCGGCACCAAGCTCGCCGAGGGCAAGGAAACCAAGCTGTTCGACGGGAAGGAGTACGTGCTGGAAGAAGCCATCCACGCCGACGTTTCCATCGTCAAGGCGTGGAAGGGCGACCGCCTCGGCAACCTGGTGTTCCGCGAAACCGCGCGCAACTTCAACCCGATGATCGCCACCTGCGGCAAGGTCTGCGTGGCCGAGGTGGAGGAGCTGGTGGAGGTGGGCACACTGGACCCGAACAACATCCACGTGCCTGGCATCTATGTCGACCGCATCATCAAGGGCCCGTCGTACGAGAAGCGCATCGAGATCCGCACGCTCGCTGGTGCCAACAGCGGTAAGGAGAATCCGACCCGCATCGCGATGGCGCAACGCGCCGCGAAGGAACTGCGCGACGGCTTCTATGTGAACCTCGGTATTGGCATCCCCACGCTCGTGGCCAACTACATCCCCGAAGGGATGGACGTGGTGCTGCAATCGGAGAACGGCCTGCTCGGCATCGGCCCGTTCCCGACCGAGGACCAGGTCGACCCCGACCTGATCAACGCCGGCAAGCAGACCATCACCACCCTGCCCGGCTCCAGCTTCTTCTCCAGCGCCGAGTCGTTCGCGATGATCCGTGGCGGCCACATCGACCTGTCGATCCTCGGCGGCATGGAAGTCTCGGTCACCGGCGACCTCGCCAACTGGATGGTGCCGGGCAAGATGGTGAAAGGTCCGGGTGGCGCGATGGACCTGGTCAGCGGCGTGCGCCGCGTGGTGGTGCTGATGGAACACTGCGCGAAGGACGGCTCGCCCAAGATCAAGCCACAATGCGACCTGCCCATCACCGGCAAGGAATGCGTGGACCTCATCATCACCGACCTGTGCGTGTTCGCGGTCGAGAAGGGCAAGGGCCTCACCTTGCTCGAACTGCACGACGGCGTGTCGCTGGACGACGTGAAGGCGAAGACGGGCTGCGCGTTCGCGATCAGCCCGTCGTTGCAGAGTTAACCCTCAAGCCGCGCCGCGAGGCTGGCTCGCGGCGCGGTTCACGCCGAGCGCGAGGCCGCCACCTCCGCGTCGAGGTCGGCGAGCCGGTAGCCGGCGGAATGGATGGTATGCAGCAGGGGCCGCGCGAACGGCTTGTCGATCACGCGGCGGAGGTTGTAGAGGTGCGAGCGCAGCGTATCGGAGTCGGGCAGCATGTCACCCCAGATCTCGCGTTCGATGTCGCGCCGGCTCACCACGCGCGGTGATTCGCGCATCAGGATGGCCAGCAACTTCAGGCCTATCGGCGACACGGCGAGCTCCTGCCCGGCGCGGGTCAGCCGCAGCGTGGCGGTGTCCAGCGTCATGTCGCCCACGTGCAGCACTTCGGCGGACACCTGGCGGCGGTCGCGGCGGATCAGGGCACGCAGCCGCGCCTCCAGCTCGCGCACCTCGAACGGCTTGACGAGGTAATCGTCGGCACCGGACTCGAGGCCGATCAGCTTGTCCTCCAGCGTGCCGCGCGCGGTGAGCATCAACACCGGCGTGGCCTTCTTAACCTCACCGCGGAGCTTGCGGCAGATGTCCAGCCCGTCCATGCCGGGCAGGTTCAGGTCCAGCACGATCACGTCGTAGCTGCCGGTGACCGCCAGATGCAACCCACCGGGGCCATCGGCCGCGTAGTCCACCGAGTAGCCAGCGCGCTCCAGCGCCGCGCCCACGGTTTCCGCAATCTGGCGATTGTCTTCCACCAGAAGGACCAGGCCCGCCTGCTCGTCCAATCCGCTCATATCGCTCCTCCGTTGTGGCTTCACATTTGTGAAGAGCTAACCGGGTATGTGGTGACGGCAACGTGAAAGCAGCACTCACGGAATCAGCAAAGGCTGCAGCTTGTTCCACACGTTCTGCAGCACCCTCGGCTCGCCGGCGGCGGTGGGATGCAGCCCGTCGCCCTGCATGAGGGCGGGATCCAGGGCCACGCCATCGAGCAGGAACGGTAGCAGCGCCACGTGCTTGCGCTTCGCCAGACCGGCGTAGACCGCGCGCAAGCCGTCACGGTACTGCGGGCCGTAGTTCACCGGCAGTTCGATGCCCAACAGCAGCACCTTGGCGTGCGTGGCCTGCGCGGCGCTCACCATCGCGGTGAGGTTGTCGCGCAATTGATCGAGCGGCAAACCCTGCAGGCCGTCGTTGGCGCCCAGCTCGATCACCACCACGCCGGGGCGGTAGGTCGCCAGCAGCGCCGGCAGGCGGTTGCGCCCGGATAGCGAAGTCTCGCCGCTGATACTGGCATTGACCACCGTCCATGGCGGCACCATGTTGCCCAAACGGACTTTGAGCAGGTGCACCCAGCCCTGCTCCGTCGCGATGTTGTGCGCGGCGGAAAGCGAATCGCCCAGCACCAGCACGGTGCGCGTGGGCGCGGCCCGGGCGGTGGCGGCAAACCCGAACGACAGCAACAGCAGACACAGGAAACGACGCATGAGCGGTAGGCCCCGGTTGGTTCTTGACGTCCGCGATGTTAGCAAGTCGGTGCATGGCCCCGAGGGGCGTCTCGACATCCTCGCCGGCGTCAGCCTGCAGGTGACGGAGGGCGAGAGCTTCGCCATCGTCGGCGCTTCCGGCTCGGGCAAGACCACCCTGCTCGGCCTGCTCGCCGGGCTCGACACGCCCAGCGCGGGCAACATCCTGCTCGACGGCCACACGCTCGAGGGCATGGACGAGGAGGCGCGCGCCGACCTGCGCCGGCGCCTCGTCGGCTTCGTGTTCCAGTCCTTCCACCTGCTGCCCGCACTCAGCGCCGAGGAGAACGTGATGCTGCCGCTGGAACTGGAGGGCGACGCGCAGGCACGCGCCAAGGCACGCGCGGCGCTGGAAGCCGTAGGCCTCACCGCACGGCGACGCCACTACCCGGCGCAACTCTCCGGCGGTGAACAGCAGCGCGTGGCGATCGCGCGCGCCTTCGTGCACGGCCCCCGTCTGCTGTTTGCGGACGAGCCCACCGGCAACCTCGACCAGCGCACCGGCCACCACATCGCCGACCTGCTGTTCGCGCTGAACCGCGACCATCGCACCACGCTCGTGCTGGTGACCCATGACGTGCAGCTTGCGGCGCGCTGTCAGCGTCGTATCGAGCTAGAAGAAGGTCACGTGGTCGTGGAAGCGCAGCCATGAACCTCCTTCGCCTCGCCCTGCGCAACCTGCGTCGCGAATGGCGCCTGCCCGAGCTACGCACGCTGGCCGGCTCGCTGCTGCTGGCGGTGCTGGCACTGGGCGTAGTGGCCACGCTGGCGGCGCGGGTGGAACGTGGCATCCTCGCCAGCGCGGCGGAACTGATCGGCGGCGATGTCGGCGTGTCCTCGCCGCAAGCCGTGCCGGAGGCATTCGCCGACGAGGCACGCCGCGATGGGCTTGCCATCGCCCGTACCGCCGGCTTCCCCAGCGTGGCGTTCGCCCATGGCCGCAGCCAGCTGCTCGAAGTGGAGGCCACCGATGGCGCGTATCCGCTGCGCGGCAAGCTGGTACTCGCCGACGCGGCCGGCCATCGGCACGACGGCCGCGGTCCCGCCGCCGGCACCGTGTATCTCGACCATCACGCGCTGGTGGCGCTGTCGCTCAAACCGGGCGACACGCTGCAGCTTGGCGGCCAACCGCTGCGCATCGCCGCCGAACTGGTGCAGCAGCCGGATGGCGGGACACTGGTGAACCTCGCGCCACGTGCGTTGATGAGCCTGAGTGATGCCGAGCGGGCCGGGCTGCTTGGCGTCGGCAGCCGCACGCAGCACCGCCTGCTGCTGGCCGGCACGCCGGAGGCCGTGCAGCGCTGGCGCACCTGGGCCGGGCGGCAAACCCTGCCGCAAGGCGCGGAGCTCATCACGCCGGAGCGCACGCAACAACGCATGCGCACCGCATTCGACCGCGCCGGTGCCTTCCTGCATCTCACCTCGCTGCTGGCGGCGCTGCTGGCCGGCGTGGCGATCGCGCTCTCCGCCCAGCGCTACGCGCGGCGCAAGACGCCGGAGGTGGCGTTGCTGCGCGCGCTGGGAACGCCACGCCGGCGCGTGCTCGGTCTTTTGCTGCTCACGCTCGCTTCATTGGCCCTGCCGGTGGCGCTGGTCGGCACGTTGTGCGCACTGGGTGCAGCGCAGCTGGCATGGCAATTCGCCAGCACCCTGTTCGGCGGAATCCCGACCGAACTGCCGTGGCAGCCTGCGCTCCTCGCGGCGGCCATGGGACTGGCCGTGCTGGCCGGCTTCGCCTTGCCGCCGCTGCTGCGCCTGGCCGAGGTGGCTCCCGTCGCAGTGTTCCGCCAAAGCCAGACCCGGCGCGTGCGACGCTTCGATGCCCTGTACCTGCTGCCCGCCCTGGTCGCGCTGGCCCTGATCTGGATACAGAGCGGTTCGCTGAAACTCGCCAACATTCTCGCCGCGAGCCTCGCCGGCGTGGCGTTGGTGGCCGCGCTGCTGGCCAGTCTCATGCTGTGGCTGGCGCGTCGCGTGGCGCCGGGAGCGCATCCCGCGCTGCGGCTGGGACTGGCCGCGCTGGCGCGCCGGCGGAGCCTCAGCGTGGTGCAGGCGACCGCGCTGGCTCTCGGCCTCACCGCGCTGCTGCTGTTGTCGGTGGTAGCGCCCGCCCTGCTCGACGGCTGGCGTCGTGAACTGCCTGCGAACACGCCGAACTGGTTTGCCCTGAACCTGCAGGACAAACAGCGCGACGACTTCGCGCAGGCGCTCACGCGCATCGGCGCCGACCAGCTCAACATGGCGCCGCTGGCGGTGGGCAAGCTCACCGCGATCAACGGCAAGCCAGTGGACGGCCTGCATTTCGCCGATCCGCGTGCGAAGGAATGGGCCGACCGCCAGTTGCGCCTGTCGTGGGCCGGTACGTTGCCGCCAGCCAACCGCGTGATAGCCGGCGCTTGGTTTGCAGCGAAGCCGACGCGGGCCGAGGTGTCGGTGGATCGCCTGTGGCGCGACATGTTCGCGCTGAGGCTGGGCGACACGATGAGCTTCGACGTGGGCGAAGGCCGCGTCGACGCGAAGATTGTCAGCTTCCGCCAGGTGAACTGGAGTTCGTTCCGCGTCAACTTCTTCCTGCTGCTCGATCCCGCGCATGCGAACGCGCTGCCGCACACCTGGCTGGCCAGCTTCCACCTGGCGCGTGGCCATGCGCAGGCGATGGCGCAGCTGTCGCGCGATTATCCCAACCTCAGCCTGGTCGACGTGGACGACCTGCTGGCGCGCATACGCCAGATCGTCGACCGCGTGGGCGGCGCGGTACGCTGGATCCTGGCCTTCAGCCTGCTGGCCGGTACGCTGGTGCTGGCCGCCTCGCTCGCCGCCAGCGCCGCCGAACGCCGCCACGAAGCCGCCCTGCTGCGCACGCTGGGCGCGCGCCGTGCGCAACTGCGCGTGGCCGCCGCCTGCGAATTCGCCCTGCTTGGCCTGATCGCCGGCCTCACCGCGGCACTGGGCAGCGCGGGCGCCGGCCTGTGGCTGGGCCGCGCCGTGTTTCACATCGACGGCTTCGTGCCACCGATCGCGCCACTCACCATGGGGGCGCTTGGCTGTGCCTTCGTGGTGATGCTGCTGGGGCTGGGCGGCACGCGCAAGGTGGCGCGCACTTCCCCGATGCGGCTGTTGCGGGAGGGGTGAGTCAGCCGTCACCATCGGCGGGTTCGTACCACGACGCGGAGATTCCATGTACACGCTCTACTACTCCCCCGGCACCGCCAGCATGGTGGTGCACCTGGCCCTGCTGGAAATCGGCGCGCCGTACGCATTGCGCCTGGTCGATTTCGAGCACGACGCGCAACACAGCGACGAGTACCTCCGGCTCAATCCGCGCGGCGTGGTGCCTACGCTGGTGATCGACGGCAGGCCGCGCCACGAGTCGGCTGCCCTGCTCACGATGCTGGCCGAACGCCACCCCGAGGCGGGGCTGATCCCGCCGCCGGGCACGCCGGAGCGCGAGGCGTGGCTGCAGTGGGTGGTCTATCTCAGCAATACGCTGATGTCGACTTACCGCTTCTGGTTCTATCCCGCGGAACTCGGCGCAACGGAGCACGCGCCGGAGGTACGCGTGGCGTTGCAGGGCAAGATCGAGTCGGTGTGGGACCTGCTCGACGCGCAGCTGGCGAAGGATGGCCCCTACCTGCTCGGCGCAAACTTCTCTGGCGCCGATCTGCTGCTCACCATGCTGATGCGCTGGTCGCGCAACATGCCCCGCCCGGCCAACGAGTGGCCGGCGCTGAAGCAGTTGGCCGACCTGGTCCGAGTACGCCCCAGCTGGAAGAAACTGTACGAACTGGAAGGCCTGAGCGAATGGCAATGAATACCTCCCGACCACGCGCGGTGCCACCCACCATCCGATGACCGACCGCGACACGGCCGGCTGGCGCGACAGGCTGCGTGGCGAATGGCTGCTGCTGCTGTTTGCCGCGCTCACGCTCGTGCTGGCGCTGCTCGACCCGCATCCGTTGGCGGATTACCGGCGCTGGTTGCAGGTTCCCACCCTGGCCGGACTGCTGGGCCTGATGCTGGCTATCCAGGGCATCCGCGACAGCGGGCTGGTGCAGCATGCGGCCGGTGTGCTGGTGGCACGCGTGCACACGCTGCGTGGGCTGGGCCTGCTGCTGGTGGCAGGCACGGCATTGCTGGCGACGGTGCTGACCAACGACGTGAGCCTGTTCCTGATCGTGCCACTGACCTTGGCATTGGGCAGCATCTCCAACCTGCCGGTGGCGCGCATGGCGGTGCTCGAAGCGCTGGCGGTCAACGCAGGCAGCGCGCTCAGCCCCATCGGCAACCCGCAAAACCTCCTTCTGTGGCAGCACGCGCGATTGTCCTTCCTGCATTTCGTGCTGGCGATGCTGCCGGCGACGGCGGTGATGTTCGCGCTGCTAGCCCTGCTCGCGCTGGC
>DAIDKO010000079.1 GCA_027450005.1 Rhodanobacter sp.
GTCGGCTCGCCGTCCTTGCCCAGTCCCTGGTTGCCAGTGGCCACACCGCGCACCCGGCCCTGATCGTCGTACAGCACTCCGGCCGCGGCGAAGCCCGGGAAAATTTCGACGCCCAGTCCCTCGGCCTGCTGCGCCATCCAGCGCACCAGATTGCCCAGGCTGATGACGTAGTTACCGTGATTCTTGAAGCAGTCGGGCAGAAAAGCCGCGGGCGCGGGCTTGGCGTTGGCGTCGCTCAGGAACAAAAACTGATCCGCCGTGACCGGCTGATTCAGCGGCGCGCCCATCGCCTTCCAGTCGGGGAACAGTTCGGTCAGCGCGCCGGGATCCATGATGGCCCCGGACAGAATGTGCGCCCCCGGCTCGGAACCTTTTTCCAGCACGCAGACCGAGATCTCGCGCCCGGCCTGCTGCGCCAACTGTTTGAGATGGATGGCCGTAGCCAGTCCGCCAGGGCCAGCCCCGACGACGACGACGTCGTAATCCATGGCCTCGCGCGGGCCGAATTTTTCCAAGAGTTGATGCGGGGTCATCGCGGTCTCCACGGTCAGGCTGTTTTGAGCAGCATTTTAGGCACGGCGCCACAAAAAAAGAACGGTCGTTCTATTTTATGACGACGGCATTTCAGACAGCGTAATAGAGCACCGCGAAAAAATGACAGGCCGTGCCTGCGAGCACGAACAGGTGCCAGACGAAGTGCGCGTAGCGCCAGCGCTCGTCGAACACAAAAAACACCACCCCCAGGGTGTAAGACACGCCGCCCGCCACCAGCCAGAACAGCCCCATCGGCGCCATGCGCTCGGCTAGCGGCACGATGGCGATCAGCACCACCCAACCCATCCCCAGGTAGAGCGCGGTGGACAGGTGCGGAAAGCGTACCCCGGCCAGCGCCTTGAGCAACAACCCGAGCGCCGCCAGCCCCCAGACCAGGCCAAACAGCGTCCAGCCCCAGCCGCCGCGCAGCACCCCGAGAGTGAACGGGGTATAGGTGCCGGCGATCAGCAGGTAGATCGCGATGTGGTCCAGCGTGCGCAGCAGCGGCTTGGCCGCGACCACCGGAATCGCGTGGTACAGCGTGGAGGCGGTATAGAGAAGGATCAGCGTGACGCCGTACACCACGCAGGCGACCACGTCGAGCGCAGCACCGCGCTGCGCCGCCAATGCCACCAGGGCGGCAAGCCCGACGATGCTAAGCACGATGCCCAGGCCGTGCAGCAGGCTGCTAGCGAATTCGTCGCCGCGACGGTAGCGCGGCAAGGCGACGGTGGCGACGGTCATGGCACAACTCCGGGGACAAGCGTTCCTGCGTCCCACCATAGCGCGGGCGGGCGGGCATGGCCATCGCGATGGACGTCCAGCCGTCCATTTGCATTGCGATCCCGTTTGAAACGGAAGCGGCACTGGACAGCCGCCAAGCCACGGACATAGGCTCGGGCCGCGCCCGCGACGGTCCCCCTGCACCCGCAGTGTCGTCGGCGCCAAAACTCAAAAACCGAAACGCCGTCAGGAGGTCGCCCATGTCGTCCGCAGGCCTGACTGTTGTTGTTCGTCCCCACCCCGAAGCCACGCGAGTCGTCGCGCTCAGCGCAACCATCGCGCTCAACCTCGCCGCTTTGCTGGCCCTCACCCGCCCGCTGGCACCGCAGGCGCTGGCGCTGGTACACCGCATTGTCACGGTGACGCAGGTGACCTTCATCGATCCGCCGCCCTTGGTGAAGCCGCCACCGCCCATCTATCTGAAGCCGTTGCCGCATCCGCCGGCTGCGCCGATGCACCTACCGCCGCGAACGGTCACCACGCCACCGACCGCTGCGCCCGTCATCGAGGGTTCGCAGCCCGCGCCGACAACCCCGCCCAGCGCCGCGGCGGACGATACGGATCCGGTAGCCCCGATCGAGGCCACGCTGGCCTATCGCACGGCACCGCTGTAGTTCCCGCCACAGGCCTTGCGCCAGCACATGCAGGGCACGGTGCTGCTGCGCGTGCTGGTGGACGAGACCGGCAGGCCGGTGCAGGTCGAGATCGCGCACGGCAGTGGCTACCTGGTGCTCGACCGCAGCGCGCGAGAGCAGGTGCTGGCGCGCTGGCGCTTCCAGCCGGCGATCGTGAACGGCCACGCGGTCCGCGCATGGGCTTCGGTACCGGTGAGCTTCGTGCTGAACAACCTGTGAGGCCACGCGGAAGCCTCCGCAAGACGCATGCGTACGCCGCATGCGTCTTGCCACTCGCGCAAGCCGCGCTGCCCGAAGATCTGAACGGGCTCTTACGGCTCTTACGGCCGTTTAACAGCGCACATGGTCCACTGCGCCGACGCATCAACATCGGGTCACGCATGAGCAAGTACATGCACAGCTTGAGGAGACTGCGCAACATTGTGCTGGAACACGGTCGCGTCGAGCACCCGGATCTGGCCACGATGGCGCGCGACCTAGGTCGCGTAGTGCACGGCGATGCGCCCGCGCTGTCCGCACGACTGGCCGCGGTCCATCGCCGCGGCGTCGACGTGCGCGTGCTGCTCGAACGCCGTCAGCCGGCGTTGCGCGTGCTGGTGCGCGCATGGCCCCCCGGCGAGCGCATGCCGTTGCTGGACCATGCCAGCGGCTGGGGACTGGAACTCGCCCTGCACGGCGCACTGGAGTGGCAGTCCTACCGACGCGACCCACATAGCGGTGAACTCGATGCGCAAGAGCTCAACTGGCTTGGGCCGGGCGATGCGCAATGGTTCGAGCGCGACGCCGGCCGTGCGCATCGCTGCCGCAACCTGTCGCGGCACGACATTGCCTACACGCTGCACGTCTACAGCGGCGGATTGCCCGCCCCCCGCCGTGACGTTCCAGTTGCATCCGCGTGGATGGCGCAGACGCAGCGCAGGCAGCCGGCGCACTGACCCGCAACAACGGAGCAACGCATGCATCGACGTGTCGCCATCATCGGCGGCGGCGCCGCTTCCGCCGCGCTGCTCGGCGAGCTGCTGGAACGCCAGCCGCGCCAGCCGCTGCACCTGGACTGGTACACCGGCGGCGGCTCCGCCGCCCGAGGCGTAGCCTACGGCACCCGCTCCGATCGTCACCTGCTCAACGTGCGCGCGGCATCGATGGGGATGTTCGCCGGCAAGCCGCAGGGCTTCCTCGATTTCGTGCAGCGCGAGGATCCCGCCGTCGCCGGCACCGACTTCCTGCCGCGCCACCGCTACGGTGACTACCTCGAAGCCGAGGTGCAGCGCGCACTGGCGCTGGGCAAGGCGTACGGCCACGACGTGCGCATCGTGCCGTTCGCGGCCGACGCCGTGGTGCCCGAGGCCGATGGCGTCACCGTGTTCCGTGGCGAGGAGACGCGCCGCGTGGACGCCGCCGTGCTGGTAATCGGCGCGCTGCCGGCACAGCCCCTGCCGGCGGTTGGCGAAAGTGCGCTGGCCAGTGGTCGCTACGTGGTCGATCCATGGCCGCTGCTGGCGAACCCGCCAGCCGAAGTGCCGGAACACGTGATGGTGGTCGGCTTGGGGCTGACCGCTGCCGACGTGCTGCTGGAGCTCGCCGCGCGCTGGCCCGACGCCACATTCACCGCAATTTCCCGCCACGGTCTGCTGCCCGAACCGCACCTGCGTGCCACCGCGCTGCCCGCCGAGGACAGCGCGCAGTTGGTCGAAGCGATGCAGGACACCCCGGATGTGCACTACTGGCTGCGCCTGCTGCGCGAGGCAATGGCGCAGGAGGACGACTGGCGCAGCGTGATCGACAGCCTGCGCCCGCACACCCCGGCACTGTGGGCCGCGCTGCCGCTGGCCCAGCGCGCGCGCTTCCAGCGCCACGCGCGCTGGGCCTGGGAGCGCGCGCGCCACCGCATGCCGCCGGCAGTGCACGAGGGACTGGCTGCGCTGGAACGCTCGGGCCGCCTGCGTCGTATGCGGGGCCAGCTGCAGCAAGTCGAAGCCGACGGCGACGGCCTGCGGCTGCAACTGCATCCGCACGGCCGCGACGCGTCGAAGACGCAGACGCTGCGGGCGGACCTGGTGGTGCAATCGGTGGGCATGGAATTCGACGCGGCACGCACCCCGCACCCGCTGATGCGCCAGCTGGTGGTGAACCGTCACGTGCTACCCGATCCGCTGGGGCTGGGCTGCCAGGCCACGCCGCAGGGGCGCCTGCTGCACCAGGGCGGCGCATGGGCACGGCTGTTCGCCATCGGCAGCCTGTTGCGCGGTACGCTGTGGGAATCCACCGCGATGCCGGAAATCCGCCAGCAGGCGCGCGCCGTGGCCGACCAGTTGCTGGCGGAATAAGACCATATGGCCACATGACCCTCAGCCTGTTCGGCGATGTCGCGCTGCTGCTGGAAGTGCTCGGCGTCATCGCCGCTGCACATGCGCTGATGCACACGCGCACGCCGCAAGGCGCCATCGGCTGGGTGCTCGGGCTGGTGCTGCTGCCCGCGCTCACCCTGGTACCCTACCTGTTCCTCGGCGCCAGCCGCTTCCGCGGCTACCTCAAGCGGCACCGCGGTGCCCTGCCGCGCGAACGACAGGCCATGCGGGCCGACGCCGGCGAGGAGCGCTACGCCGCGCTGACGACAATGCTGGGCCGCCCGTTTCGCTCCGGCCACCGGGTGCGCCTGCTGGTCGACGGCGACGAAACCTTCGGGGCGATCTTCGCTGCCATCGCCGAAGCACGGCACACCCTGCTGGTGCAGTTCTTCATCTTTCACGACGACGGCCTGGGCCGGCGCATGCAGCAGGCCTTGCTGGAACGCGCGGCGGCCGGCGTGCGGGTATGCGTGCTGTACGACGGCGTGGGCAGCTACGACCTGCCGCGCCGCTACGTGGAGACACTGCGCGCGGGCGGCGTGGAAATCCACCCCTTCGCTACGCGCCGCTTGCGCAACCGCTTCCAGCTCAACTTCCGCAACCACCGCAAGATCGTGGTGGTGGACGGCGAACGCGCCTTCATCGGCGGCCTCAACGTGGGCGACGAATACCTCGGCCTGAAGCTGCCGCTGGCGCCCTGGCGTGACACCCACATGGAGCTGCACGGCCCCGCCGCAGCCGACTTGCAGCAACTGTTCGCCGACGACTGGGAATGGATCACCGGTGCGTCGCCGCCACTGCATCCGGCGCCGGCCGGCAGCGGGGAAGCGCGCGTGCTGGCGGTCTCCTGCGGCCCGGCCGACCCGCAGGAAACCGGCTCGCTGTTCATCACCGCCGCGATCAACGCGGCGCGCTGGCGCATCTGGCTCACCACGCCGTATTTCGTGCCCGACCATTCGGTGCGCGCCGCGCTGCAGTTGGCCGCCCTGCGCGGCCTCGACGTGCGCGTGCTGATCCCCGCGCGGGCGGACCACCACATGGTGTTCCTGGCCTCCTCCCTGCACGCCCACTACGCGCTGCGCGCCGGCGTGCGCGTGTTCCGCTACCAACCGGGCTTCCTGCACCAGAAAGTGCTTCTGGTGGACGACGACTGCGCCGCGGTAGGCAGCCTCAACCTCGACTCTCGTTCGTTCCGCCTCAACTTCGAAGCGAGTGCGCTGGTGCTGGATGCCGGCTTCGCGCGCCAGGTCGCGGCGATGCTGGAACGCGATTTCGCCCGCTCCAGCGAGGTGGGCCCGCGCGAGTACCACGATGCCCCCTACCTTCGCCGCGTGGCGATGCACGTGGCGCGGCTGTTCGACCCGATACTCTGAAAGTACCAGCGCCGGTTCGGGCGTTCAGCGCCGGCGCCAGTGCCCGCCGCGCAGCACCCAGGCCACGAACACCCCCACCGCCGCCCCCATCAGCTCGCACAACGCGCGGGTGCCGATGCCGTCCGGATCATGTACCTCGGCCAGCTTGGCCTGCAGCAGCTGCAGCGATTGCAGGCGCGCGTAGTTGAAATAGAACAGGTTCCAGAAGTCCACACGCGCGGTGAGCAGCAGCGCGAGCAGGTACGACCAGCCGATCTGCCGCGCATCGCTCCAGCCGTCGCGGCGACCGAACCAGTGGAACGCGAAGTACAGCACTAGGCCGGCGGCCAGACTGATCGCGCCGGCCTCCGCGCCGCCGACCCAGCCATAGCCCATCCACGATTGGTCGTAATTCATCGCACCCTGTTCCGATGGCATCCGCAAGCATTATGCCTGCGCGCTAGACTCGTGCCCTTGCATCGCACACGGGATCGCCATGCCCTTCGCCAACCCTGAACGCACCGCCCTGAGCGTGGTCGACATGCAGCCGGACTTCATGCCCGGTGGCGCGCTGGCCTGCCACGAAGGCGATGCCATCGTGCCCGGCATCGACCGCCTGCTGCGCGCGCGCCGCTTTCGCCATGTGGTGGCCACGCAGGACTGGCATCCGGAAGGCCACATCTCGTTCGCCAGCTCGCACGAGGATGCGCAGGCGTTCCAGTCGATGGACCTGCACGGCCACCTGCATACGCTGTGGCCGGACCACTGCGTGCAAGGCACACCCGGTGCGGCGCTGCACGAAGGCGTCGACTGGTCGGTGGCGGACCTAGTCCTGCGCAAGGGCAGCGACCCGCGGGTGGATTCGTATAGCGCCTTCCGCGAGAACCACGGCCCACGCGGCACGCGCCCCGCCACCGGCCTCGCCGGCTGGCTGCGCGAGCGCGGCGTGGAAGCGGTGCTGCTGTGCGGCCTCGCGCGCGACATCTGCGTGCTGTGGTCGGCGCAGGACGCGGTGGCGGAAGGCTTCAGGGTCGGCGTGCTGTGGGACCTGACGCGGCC
>DAIDKO010000080.1 GCA_027450005.1 Rhodanobacter sp.
AGATGGTCATGCCGGGCGACAACATCAAGATGAAGGTGACGCTGATCCACCCGATCGCGATGGACCAGGGCCTGCGCTTCGCGATCCGCGAAGGCGGTCGTACCGTCGGCGCCGGCGTGGTCGCCAAGGTCATCAAGTAAGCCAAGCCAAGACGCCGCTCCCGCAGCGGTGTTTGGTTAGAGTCCGGCCATGGATGGCCGATTCCGCGGTTCTTCGAACAGGGACGTGAGCAAGGGCAAGGCTGGGGTATTCCCTTGCGACAGATTTGTGGCTATACTTCGCAGCTCTCTTGTCGGGCGGATAGAAATCTAGCCTGGCTCACCGCGAAATGAGGCGCAGGATGCGCTTCGAGTTCGCAGGCCGTGGACGGCCATCGCATTCGGCGTGATGTCGGGCTAGTCCTGTCGCCACGCCAAATTGCGCAGTTCGATTTGTGCCAGGCGAGCAGACCGATGCTCGCTTGGCGTTTTTTGGGTCGAGATTCTGCTTCCGCGGAGGTCTGGCCCGGTTTCAAAGGCAGTTGCGATGCGGTGAGAAGCCGCTTCGTTGCACATTCGAGTTCTTTTGATAACAGGACACGGTTTATGGCGAACCAGAAGATTCGCATCCGGCTCAAGGCGTTCGATCATCGTCTGATCGATCGTTCGGCCAGCGAGATCGTCGAGACGGCCAAGCGCACGGGCGCCACGGTGCTCGGCCCGATCCCGCTCCCGACCAAGATCGAGCGTTACACCATTCTGGTGTCGCCGCACGTCGACAAGGATGCACGCGACCAGTACGAGACCCGCACCCACAAGCGCGTGCTCGACATCGTCGATCCCAACGACAAGACCGTGGACGCGCTCATGAAGCTTGATCTCGCCGCTGGCGTCGATGTTCAGATCAAGCTCGGCTGAGCGATAGACAGGATACGAACATGAGTATCGGACTGGTAGGCCGCAAGTGCGGCATGAGTCGGCTCTTCACTGAAGACGGACGCTCGATTCCGGTGACGCTGATTGAAGCGACCCCGAACCGCGTCACCCAGCTGAAGACCGAAGACAACGATGGTTACAGTGCGGTGCAGGTCGCGGCGGGCGTTAAGCGCGCCAGCTTGCTGACGGCGCCGCTCAAGGGTCACTACGCTAAGGCCAAGGTTGAGCCGGGTCGTGGTATGTGGGAGTTCCGTGTGTCCGCCGACGACCTCGGCAGGTACAGCGTGGGTGCGGAGATCAAGGCGGACGAGGTGTTCTCGGTCGGCCAGATCGTCGACGTCGCCGGCGTCTCGAAGGGCAAGGGCTTCCAGGGCACCATCAAGCGCCACAACTTCAAGATGGGTGATGCGACGCACGGCAACTCGCTGTCGCACCGCGCGCCGGGTTCGATCGGCCAGCGTCAGACCCCGGGCCGCGTATTCCCGGGCAAGAAGATGTCGGGCCACATGGGTGCTGTGAACCGCACGCAGCAGGGTCTGGAAGTGGTCAAGGTGGACGCCGAGCGTCACCTGATCGCGGTGAAGGGCGCTGTCCCCGGTGCGACCGGCGGCGACGTCGTTATCCGACCGACCACCAAGGCTTGAGGAGAGACGCCATGGAACTGAATGTTATTGGCGCCAAGCCGCTCAGTGTGTCGGACGAAGTGTTCGGCGGCGAGTTCAGGCAGGCCCTGATCCACCAGGTGGTGGTTGCGTACCAGGCCGGCGGTCGCGCCGGTACCAAGGCGCAGCTGTCGCGCGGTGAGCTGTCGGGCACCACCAAGAAGTTCAAGAAGCAAAAGGGCGGCGGCGCCCGCCACGGCGACTACCGTGCCCCGATCTTCGTGGGCGGCGGCGTGACCTTCGCGGCGAAGCCGCGCAGCTACGATCAGAAGGTCAACCGTAAGGCCTACCGCGTGGCCATCCGCTCGATCCTTTCCGAGCTGAATCGCCAGGGTCGCCTGAAGGTGGTCGAGGGTTTCGGCGTCGATCAGCCCAAGACCAAGGCGATGGTTGCCAAGCTCAAGGAGCTCGAGGTTTCCGGTCGCGTGCTGCTGGTTTCCGAGGATGCCGACGAAGCGCTGTACCTCGCTTCGCGCAACATCCCTTATCTGCATGTGCTGGACGTGATGGCGTTGAATCCGGTCAGCCTGGTCGGTTCCGACCACGTGGTGATGACGGTCGACGCCGTGAAGAAGATCGAGGAGTGGCTGGCATGAGCAACGAACGCATTCTCGACACGCTGCGCGCGCCGCACATCTCCGAGAAGTCGGCTCGCGTCAGCGAGCACAACCAGTACGTTTTCGTGGTCGCCCCCGACGCCACCAAGGCCGATGTCCGCGAGGCGGTGGAGAAGATGTTCGACGTAAAGGTCGAGCAGGTGAACCTCGTCAACAGCAGGGGCAAGGCCAAGTCCTTCCGTTTCCGCGCTGGCAGCCGCCAGGGCAAGCGCAAGGCCTACGTACGCCTCGCTGATGGCCAGACCATCGACGTGTCGGCCAAGGCCTGAGCCAGGAGTTCTTCGAGATGGCACTAATCAACCATAAGCCGACCTCGCCCGGTCGCCGTGACGCAGTCAGCGTCCGCACGGAAGGTCTGCACAAGGGCGCTCCCTACGCGCCGCTGACCGAAAGCCAGTCGAAGACGGGTGGTCGCAACCATTTTGGTCGCATCACCACGCGTCATCGCGGCGGCGGTCACAAGCAGGCCTACCGCATCATCGACTTCAAGCGCGACAAGGAAGGCATCGCCGCCAAGGTCGAGCGCATCGAGTACGATCCGAACCGCACCGCGCACATCGCGCTGCTGTGCTACGCGGACGGCGAGCGCCGCTACATCATTGCGCCGAAGGGCGTGCAGGTGGGCGACCGTCTGCTGTCCGGCCACGACGCGCCAATCAAGGTCGGCAACTGCCTGCAGCTGCGCAGCATCCCGGTGGGCTCCACGATCCACTGCATCGAGATGAAGCCCGGCAAGGGCGCGCAGATCGCCCGCTCTGCCGGCGCCTCGGTGCAACTGGTGGCCCGCGAGTCCGGCTACGCCACGCTGCGTCTGCGCTCCGGTGAAATGCGCCGCGTGCCGGTCGAGTGCCGTGCCACCATCGGCGAAGTCGGCAACGGCGAGCACAGCCTTAAGAAGCTCGGCAAGGCCGGCGCCAAGCGCTGGCTGGGCATTCGCCCGACCGTGCGCGGTGTGGTGATGAACCCGGTCGACCATCCGCACGGCGGTGGTGAAGGCCGTACCTCCGGTGGCCGTCATCCGGTCAGCCCGTGGGGCACGCCGACCAAGGGTTACAAGACCCGCAACAATAAGCGCACGCAGCAGTTCATCGTGCGTCGTCGCAAGTAACAGGAACCCGACATGCCACGCTCTCTGAAGAAAGGTCCGTTCGTCGACCTTCACCTCGCCAAGAAGGTGGAAGCCGCGGTTTCCGCCAACAATAAGCGCCCGATCAAGACCTGGTCGCGCCGCTCGATGATCCTGCCCGAAATGGTGGGCCTGACCATCGCCATCCACAACGGCCGCCAGCACGTGCCGGTGCTCGTCAACGAGAACATGGTCGGGCACAAGCTCGGCGAGTTCGCGGTGACCCGCACCTTCAAGGGCCACGTCGGCGACAAGAAGGGCAAGTGATGAGCACCGAAGCCAAAGCGATCCTGCGCGGCGCCCGCATCTCGGCGCAGAAGGCACGCCTGGTGGCAGATCTGGTCCGCGGCATGCCCGTGGGCCGGGCCAGCGACGTGCTCCAGTTCACCAACAAGAAGGCTGCCCACCTTGTCCGCAAGGTGCTGCTGTCGGCCGTCGCCAACGCCGAGAACAACCTCGGCGCCGATGTCGACGAGCTGAAGGTCGCGCGCATCTTCGTGGACGAAGGTCCGGCGATGAAGCGCATGTATGCCCGCGCCAAAGGCCGCGGGTCCCGCATCCTGAAGCGCACCAGCCACATCACCGTGGTCGTCGGCGAGTAAGAGGAAGAAGACGATGGGTCATAAAGTTCATCCCACCGGCATCCGCCTCGGCATCGCCAAGGACTGGAACGCCAAGTGGTACGCCAACAAGGGCGACTACGCTAAGTATCTCGTGGCCGACATCAAGGTCCGTGAGATGCTGAAGAAGAAGCTGGCTGCCGCCGGCATCTCGAAGATCCAGATCGAGCGCCCGGCCAAGACCGCGCGCGTGACGATCCACACCGCCCGTCCGGGCGTGGTGATCGGCAAGAAGGGCGAGGACATCGAGAAGCTGCGCAAGGAAGTCAGCGACCTGATGGGCGTTCCCACGCACATCAACGTCAACGAAGTGCGCAAGCCCGAGCTGGACGCTCAGCTGGTGGCCGAGTCGATCGCGCAGCAGCTCGAGCGCCGCATCATGTTCCGTCGCGCGATGAAGCGCTCGGTGGGCAATGCGATGCGCCTGGGCGCGCTGGGCATCAAGATCAACGTTTCGGGCCGTTTGAACGGTGCCGAGATCGCCCGTTCCGAGTGGGCTCGCGAAGGCCGCGTGCCGCTGCATACCCTGCGCGCGGACATCGACTACGGCACCGCCGAGGCCAAGACGCAGTACGGCATCATCGGCATCAAGGTGTGGGTCTACAAGGGCGAGATCTTCGACGTGGCCCAGATCGGCCAGGAACCGAAGGACGAGTCCCCGGCGCCGGCGCGCCGTGAGGGTGGCGAAGGCCGCCGTGACCGTGAATCGCGTCGTGATGGCGAAGGCCGTCGCGAGCGTGCGGCGAAGTAAGGAGAGTTGCCATGTTGCAACCCAAGCGAACCAAATACCGCAAGCAGTTCAAGGGCCGTAACGACGGTCTGGCGCATTGCGCCAACCTCGTCAGCTTCGGCGAATTCGGCCTGAAGGCGACCACCCATGGCGCGCTCACCGCTCGCCAGATCGAAGCCGGTCGTCGTTGCATCACCCGCTTCGTGAAGCGTGGCGGCAAGCTGTGGATCCGCGTGTTCCCGGACAAGCCGATCACCAAGAAGCCGATCGAAGTGCGTATGGGCGCCGGCAAGGGCGGCGTCGAATTCTGGGTCGCCCCGATCCAGCCCGGTCGCATGCTTTATGAAATCGAGGGCATCGACGAGGCGTCGGCGCGCGAGGCATTCCGCCTGGCCGCCGCCAAGCTCTCGGTGCAGACCCAGTTCGTGACCCGGGCGGTGATGTGATATGGCCATCAAAGATCTGACCAACAAGTCGGCCGAAGAGCTCAATCAGCACCTGCTGGACCTGCGCAAGGAGCAGTTCAACCTGCGCATGCAGAAGGGTGCCGGACAGCTCAACCAGCCGCATCAGCTGCGCCGCGTCCGGCGCGACATCGCCCGCACGAAGTTCGTGCTCGGCGGCAAGAAGTAAGGGACCGCCGACATGAGCGACAACCAGAAGCAGGCGCGTACCCTCGAAGGGCGCGTCATCAGCAACAAGATGGACAAGACGGTCACCGTCCTGATCGAGCGGCAGGTGCAGCACGGCCTGGTCGGCAAGATCGTGCGCCGGTCGACCAAGCTGCATGCGCAGGACGACATCGGCGCGAACGAGGGCGACCTCGTTCGCATCGCCGAATGCCGCCCGCTGTCCAAGACCAAGCATCACCGCGTGGTCGAAATCGTTACCCGCGCTAACGTCTAAGGGAGGGTGCAGACATGATCCAGATGCAAAGCACGCTCTCCGCGGCGGACAACAGCGGCGCCAAGGAACTGATGTGCATCAAGGTGCTCGGTGGCTCCAAGCGCCGTTACGCCGCCATCGGTGACGTGATCAAGGTCACCGTGAAGGATGCCATTCCGCGCGGCAAGGTGAAGAAGGGCGAGGTGTACAACGCCGTGGTGGTCCGTACCGCCAAGGGCGTGCGCCGTCCCGATGGCTCGCTGATCCGTTTCG
Source organism: Rhodanobacter sp. (assembly GCA_027450005.1). Taxonomy (GTDB): domain Bacteria; phylum Pseudomonadota; class Gammaproteobacteria; order Xanthomonadales; family Rhodanobacteraceae; genus Rhodanobacter_A. Next base: position 5,828 of record DAIDKO010000080.1, read on the forward strand.
ACGGCAACGCAGCGGTGCTCCTCAACAACAAGCTCGAGCCGATCGGCACCCGTATTTTCGGGCCGGTCACCCGCGAGCTGCGCAGCGAGAAGTTCATGAAGATCGTCTCGCTCGCGCCCGAAGTGCTCTGAGCGAGGTCCAGAACATGAACCGTATCCGCAAGGGTGATCAGGTCCTCGTGATCACCGGCAAGAACAAGGGCCAGCGTGGCGAAGTGCTGCGCGTTGTAGGCGAGCGTGTGTTCGTCTCCAACGTGAACCTGGTCAAGCGCCACACCAAGCCGAATCCGCAGGCCAACCAGGCCGGCGGCATCGTCGAGCGCGAAGCCTCGATCCATCTCTCCAATGTGCAGCTGTTCAACCCCGCCACGAACAAGGGTGAACGCGTTGGTGCCAAGACGCTCGCTGATGGGCGCAAGGTCCGCGTGTTCCGTTCGACTGGCGAGGTCGTGGACGCGTAAGGATTAATGACATGACGCGCCTTGAGACGTTTTACAAAGAGCAGGTAGTGCCGAAGCTCACCGAGAAGTTCGGCTACCAGAACGTGATGCAGGTTCCCCGCATCACCAAGATCACGCTGAACATGGGCGTGGGCGAAGCCGCGGGCAACAAAAAGATCCTCGAGAACGCCGTGGCCGACATGGCGAAGATCTCGGGCCAGAAGCCGATCACGACCAAGGCGCGCGTTTCCGTGGCCTCGTTCAAGATCCGCGACGGCTGGCCGATCGGCTGCAAGGTCACCCTGCGCCGTGCCCAGATGTTTGAGTTCCTGGATCGCCTGATCAACATTTCGCTGCCCCGTACCCGCGACTTCCGCGGCGTGTCGGGCCGCGCCTTCGACGGCCGTGGCAACTTCAATTTCGGCGTGAAGGAACAGATCATCTTCCCGGAAATCGACTTCGACGCCGTCGACGCGATGCGCGGCATGGACATCGCGATCACCACGACCGCGAAGACCGACGCCGAGGCCAAGGCGCTGCTGGAAGCCTTCAACTTCCCGTTCCGTAATTGAGACGGTCGTCCTTGATCGAAGAAAAACCGGCCATCCTTGGCCGGACTTTTCAAAAAGAGAGTTAAATATGGCAAAGACCTCGATGGTCAACCGCGACATCAAGCGGACCAAGCTCGTCAAGAAGTACGCCGCCAAGCGCGCCGAACTGAAGGCGATCGTGCTGAGCGCCACCGCCTCCTACGAGGAGAAGATGGAAGCGCAGGGCAAGCTGCAGAAGCTGCCGCGCGACGCTAGCCCGATCCGCCAGCGCACCCGTTGCGCACTGACCGGTCGCCCGCGCGCCGTGTACGCCAAGTTCAATCTCGGCCGCAACAAGCTGCGCGAAGCAACCATGCGCGGCGACGTGCCTGGTCTGCGCAAGGCCAGCTGGTAATCGACCCACACCGGTCCGGCCCGTTTGCGGGCCGTGCCGTCCCGCGGCGCTTCGCGTCGTCATCGCTGCGACTTCGCAACGGTATTCGCCAAACACCGGCAAAGCTGCTATAGTCGTCGGTCTGCGCAACGCAGGCTGGCGCTTTGCCAGCATCACAATCTAGAAGATTTCCGGTCTTATCGGATATCGGTGCACTCTGAAGGATGTTTTCATGAGCATGACTGATCCCATCGCCGACATGTTTACGCGTGTCCGCAATGCCCAGCTGATGGGCAAGCCGACGGTGAGCATGCCGTCGTCGAAGCTGAAGGTGGCCATCGCCAACCTTCTCAAGAACGAAGGCTACATTCTCGATGTGCAGGCCGCGCAGACGGATGGCAAGCCCGTTCTCGAGCTCCGCCTGAAGTACTTCGAAGGCCGTCCGGCCATCGAGACCATTTCCCGCGTCAGCCGTTCCGGCCTGCGCATCTACCGCGGCAAGGATGAATTGCCGAAGGTGCTCGGTGGTTTGGGCATCTCGATCATCTCGACGTCCGCCGGTCTGCTGACCGACGCGCAGGCCCGCGCCAAGGGCTTGGGCGGCGAAGTCATCGGCCAGGTCGCCTAAGGAGCCGACGATGTCACGTGTTGCCAAGAAGACGATCAACCTGCCGAAGGGCGTGGAGCTGAAGGCTGCCGCCGACGGAATCTCCGTGAAGGGCCCGAAGGGCACCCTGTCCATCCACGCATTGCCCGGCGTTTCGCTGAAGGTGGACGGCGACGCCGTCAACATCCAGCTTGCCGAAGGCGCTGACGACAAGTTCGGTGGTACCGCGCGTGCCCTCCTGGCCAACATGGTCAAGGGCGTGTCCGAAGGTTACGAGCGCAAGCTGGAGCTGGTCGGCGTGGGTTACCGCGCGTCGATGGCCGGCAAGGCGCTGAACCTCAGCCTGGGCTTCTCGCACCCGGTGGTGTTCGAGGCTCCGGCTGGCATCACCCTGGAAACCCCCACGCAGACGGAAATCCTCATCAAGGGTGCCGACAAGCAGGCGGTGGGCCAGGTGGCCGCGAAGATCCGTGCGTTCCGCGCTCCCGAGCCGTACAAGGGCAAGGGCGTGCGCTACGCCGGCGAGAAGATCACCCTTAAGGAAGCCAAGAAGGCGTAAATGCGCTGTCCCTGCGCGAATCGGCGGCCATCCATGGCCGCGCTTTTCGCAAAGCAGTCTAGACAGATCCCGTATTTCAAGCCGATCCGCTTTCGAGGAACAGACAGATGAACAAGAACGAATCCCGCCTGCGCCGTGCCAAGTCCACGCGCTCGCACATCCGCAAGCTCGGCGTGGCCCGCCTATCGGTGCATCGCACCGGTCAGCACCTCTACGCCCAGGTATTCGCCGCCGATGGCCAGAGTGTGGTGGCGGCCGCGTCCACCGTGCAGAAGTCCGTGGCCGAAGGTCTGAAGGGCACCAAGAACCTGGTCGCTGCCGCGGCGGTGGGCAAGGCCGTGGCCGAGCGTGCACTGGCCGCTGGCGTGGAGTCGGTCGCGTTCGACCGCTCCGGCTTCCGCTACCACGGTCGCATCAAGGCGTTGGCCGACGCGGCCCGCGAGGCCGGCCTGAAGTTCTGATGATCCAGGCCGGGGTTCCCGAATCCCGGCCGCAGCAGCGACACACAACAACAAGCGGCCCAGCCGCAAGCAAAAGCCCCGGATGGTCCGGGCACACGGAATCGAGAAATGTCTTCGAACGATCGCGAAAATTCAGACGGCCTGCTTGAAAAGCTGATTGCCGTCAACCGCGTGGCCAAGACCGTCAAGGGTGGCCGCCAGATGAGCTTCACCGCGCTGACCGTGGTCGGTGACGGCGAGGGCAAGGTTGGTTTCGGCTATGGCAAGGCGCGCGAAGTGCCGGTCGCCATTTCCAAGGCCATGGAGCGCGCCCGTCGCAACATGGTGAACATCGATCTGAATAACGGCACCCTGTGGTATGCCATCAAAGCCAACCACGGCGCGGCCCGCGTCTACATGCAGCCGGCCTCCGAAGGTACCGGCGTGATCGCCGGCGGTGCCATGCGCGCCGTGCTGGAAGTGGTTGGCGTGAAGAACGTGCTGGCCAAGGCTGTCGGTTCGCGCAACCCGATCAACCTGGTGCGCGCCACCATCAAGGGCCTGCAGGCTGTCGCTTCGCCGAAGCAGATCGCCGCCAAGCGTGGCAAGACCGTGGAAGAGGTGCTGGGCAATGGCTAAGAAGAACGAAACCGCCGGCACCGTGCGCGTGCGCCTGGTGAAGGGCCTGCGCGGTGTGCAGGCGCGGCATCGCCTCAGCGTCAAGGCGCTGGGCCTGAACAAGACCAACGACGTCCGTGAGTTGAAGGACAGCCCGCAGGTGCGTGGCCTCATCAACACGGTCTACTACCTGGTTCAGGTGGAGGAATAATCATGCGTTTGAACGACATCAAGCCGGCGGCCGGTTCCCGCAAGACCCGCCTGCGCGTGGGTCGCGGTATCGGTTCGGGTCTCGGCAAGACGGCCGGCCGCGGCCACAAGGGTCAGCACGCCCGCGCTGGCGGCACCCACAAGTACGGCTTCGAAGGCGGTCAGATGCCGCTGCAGCGCCGCCTGCCTAAGGTTGGCTTCCGCTCCAAGCTGAAGGCCGAGAGCCAGCAGGTGTTCCTGTACCAGATCGCAGCGCTCAAGGCCGACGTGATCGACGCGGTCGAGCTGCACAAGGCCGGTCTAATCGACAGTCGCGCCAAGAAGGTCAAGGTGGTGCTGAAGGGCGAGATCGGACGTGCGGTGAAGCTCTCGGGCCTGCTCGCTACGGCTGGCGCCAAGGCTGCCATCGAGGCAGCCGGCGGAAGCGTGGAGTAATCGCGTGGCCCAGGCCAACGGCAACGCACTCGGCAAGCTCGGCAAACTGACCGAGCTTCGCCAGCGCATCTTCTTCGTGATCGGTGCGCTGGTGGTGTTCCGCCTCGGCTCGTTCATCCCGGTGCCGGGCGTGAACCCCGATGCGATGACCAACCTGGTCAACGGCAACGGCCTGATGGACATGTTCAACATGTTCTCGGGCGGTGCGCTTTCGCGCTTCTCGGTGTTCGCACTGGGCGTGATCCCGTACATCTCGGCGTCCATCGTGGTGCAGATGATGGGGTCGGTGATCCCCAGCCTGCAGGCACTGCGCAAGGAAGGCGAGTCCGGCAAGCGGCGGATGACGATGTACACCCGCATCGGTACGGTCGGCCTGGCCCTGTTCCAGTCCTTCGGCATCGCGATGGCGCTGCAGAAGCAGGTTGCCGCGGGTGGTGCGCCGGTGGTGTACATGCCCGGTTTCGGCTTTGTGTTCGCCTCGGTGGTCGGGCTGACTGCCGGCACCATGTTCCTTATGTGGCTAGGCGAGCAGATGACCGAGCGCGGCATCGGCAACGGCATCTCGCTGCTGATCTTTGCGGGCATCGTGGCTGGCTTGCCGGGTGCGGTGGTGCATACCCTGGGCATGTCCAGCAACGGTGAATTGTCCGTGCTGATGCTGCTAGTGGTATTCGCGGTGGTGCTCGGTGTGACGGCGTTCTGCGTGTTCATGGAGCGCGCCCAGCGGCGCATCACCGTGAACTACGCGCGGCGTTCGGGCGGTCAGCGCGCCTACCAGAACCAGAGTTCCAGCCTGCCGCTGAAGATCAACATGTCGGGCGTGATCCCGCCGATCTTCGCCTCCAGCCTGTTGATGTTCCCGACTACCGCCATGAGCTGGTTCGGTACGGGCCATCAGGCGCGCTGGCTGCAGGAACTGACCCAGGCGCTGAACCCGGGCGAGCCGCTCTACGACATCGTCTACACGGTGCTGGTGATCAGCTTTGCGTTCTTCTACACGGCCATCGTCTTCAATTCGGAAGAGACGGCGGACAACCTCAAGCGCTCCGGTGCGTTGATCCCGGGCATTCGTCCGGGCCGCGCTACGGCCAGCTACATCGACGGTGTGATCACCCGGCTGACCGGCGTGGGTGCGCTGTACCTGGTGCTGGTGTGCCTGGTGCCCTCGTTCATGCAGAAGTTCTGGCACGTGCCGTTTTATTTCGGTGGCACCTCGTTGCTGATCGTGGTGGTCGTGGTGATGGATTTCACGGCGCAGATCCAGGCGCACCTGGTCAGCCACCAGTACGAAAGTCTCCTCAAGAAGGCCAATCTCCGTCGCAACTAGTGGCTGCTGGGCGCGAGCGATTGGCCGAAAACCCGAAGGTCGGGCGGTGTTGAGCGCCGCAGGGCTTTCCTGTCAAGTTGATTCAGGTTAAAATTGCGCGTTTACCGCGCACGAAAGTATCGGAGAGAGCACATCATGGCGCGTATCGCAGGTGTCAATTTGCCGGTCCAGAAGCATGTCTGGGTCGGGCTGCAGAGCATTTATGGCATCGGCCGTAGCCGAGCCAAGAAGGTCTGCGCAGACGCTGGCGTGGTTCCCACCACCCAGATCAAGTCGCTGAGTGAAGGTGAGGTTGAAAAGCTTCGCGCGGAAATTGCCAAATACGTCGTGGAAGGCGATTTGCGCCGCGAAGTGGGCATGGCCATCAAGCGCCTGATGGACTTGGGGTGCTATCGCGGCCTGCGCCATCGTCGCGGCCTTCCGGTGCGCGGCCAGCGCACGCGTACCAACGCACGCACCCGCAAGGGCCCGCGTCGCGCCATCAAGAAGTAATGGATCGAGCATATGGCTAAGCCTGTCAAGACCAAGAAGAAGATCAAGCGCGTCGTCACGGATGCCGTGGCCCACGTGCAGGCCTCCTTCAACAACACCATCGTCACCATCACCGACCGCCAGGGCAATGCGCTGTCGTGGGCGACCGCTGGCGGCGCGGGTTTCCGCGGCTCGCGCAAGTCGACCCCGTTTGCCGCCCAGGTCGCCGCCGAGAAGGCCGGTCGCGCCGCTGGCGACTACGGTGTGAAGACCGTCGAAGTGCGCATCAAGGGCCCGGGCCCGGGTCGTGAGTCGGCCGTGCGCTCGCTGAACGCCTTGGGTTACAAGGTGCTCAACATCATCGACGTCACGCCGATCCCGCACAACGGCTGCCGTCCCCCCAAGAAGCGTCGAGTCTAAGGAGCACAACCATGGCACGTTATCGTGGAGCTACCTGCAAGCTCGCCCGCCGCGAAGGCGCCGACCTGAGCCTCAAGAGCCCGGCGCGCGCGATCGACTCCAAGTGCAAGCTTGAGAACAAGCCCGGCCAGCACGGCGCCAACAAGCGTATGCGCATGTCCGACTACGCCGTCCAGCTGCGCGAAAAGCAGAAGGTCAAGCGCATCTACGGTGTGCTCGAGCGCCAGTTCGGCAACTACTACACCAAGGCCTCTACCCTCAAGGGCAACACCGGCGAGAACCTGCTGCGCCTGCTCGAGAGCCGCCTGGACAATGTTGTCTACCGCATGGGTTTCGCGGTTACCCGCGCCCAGGCCCGCCAGATGGTTTCGCACAAGGCGGTGCTGGTCAACGGCAAGAAGGTCAACATCCCCTCGTACCAGGTCAAGCCCGGTGACGCCATTGCGCTGACCGAACGCGCTCGCAGCCAGCTACGCGTGCAGGAAGCATCGACTGTGTTTGACACGATGGACCTGCGTCCGGGTTGGGTCGAAGTCGACAGCAAGAAGTTCGAAGGCACGTTCAAGGCCTTGCCGGATCGCGGTGACCTGCCGTCCGACATCAACGAAGCGCTGATCGTCGAACTTTACTCGAAGTAATCATCGGAGCCCTGCATGGCAGTTTCGTCTACTAGCGTGCTGCGGCCGCGTGGCCTCAGCGTCGAACAGCTCGGCGCCAATCGCGCCAAGGTGGTGGTCGAACCGCTTGAGCGCGGTTTCGGCCACACCTTGGGCAACGCGCTCCGTCGCGTCCTGCTTTCCTCGATCCCCGGCAGCGCCATCGTCGAAGTCGAGATCGACGGCGTGCTGCACGAATACACCACGCTTGAGGGGCTGCAGGAGGACGTGATTGAAGTCCTGCTGAACCTCAAGGACGTGGCGATTCGCCAGCACACTGGCGACGAGGTCACCCTCACCTTGTCCAAGAAGGGCAAGGGCGTGGTCACGGCCGGCGACATCGTCGTCGACCACTCGGTGGAAATCATCAACCCCGAGCACGTGATCTGCCACCTGACCAAGGATATCGCGCTCAACATGCGCCTCAGGGTGCGTCGCGGCGTCGGTTACCAGCCGGCCAGTGCCCGCGTCCATCCGGACGACGAGGCCCGGCCGATCGGCCGCCTGCAGCTCGACGCGTCGTTCGCGCCCGTGCTGCGTGTTGCCTACGAAGTTGATGCCGCCCGTGTCGAGCAGCGCACCAACCTCGACAAGCTGGTGCTGGACATCGAGACCAATGGCACCATTGGCGCCGAGGATGCGGTGCGCAAGGCGGCCGAGATCATCAACGACCAGCTGTCGGTGTTCGGCGATTTCTCGCGTCGTGAGAGTGCGACCGACAAGGCCGAGAAGAGCGGTTTCGACCCGCTGCTGCTGCGTCCGATCGACGACCTGGAGCTCACCGTGCGTTCGGCGAACTGCCTCAAGGCCGAGAGTATCTACTACATCGGCGATCTGGTGCAGAAGACCGAGGTTGAGCTGCTGAAGACGCCGAACCTGGGCAAGAAGTCGCTCACCGAGATCAAGGACGTCCTTGGATCGCGCGGCCTGGCCTTGGGCATGAAGCTCGAGAACTGGCCACCGGCCGGGCTTTCGCACGGCATGCAATTAGGCTGATGCGATCATCCATGATCGCGGCAGTTGGAACGGTTGCCGTACAGGCAGCCGTTCCGGTGTTCTAGAAGTCCACCAGCGGCCATCCATGGCCGCACTCCTCACAAGAGCTCTTGCTCCGATGGGCTTTCGATACAAAGCCTCGCCTTCGATGGGGCTCACATAAGCGGGTAACCGCGGGGTGTTGGACACAGGTGCCAGCGCTTCATAACAACAGACCACATAGAGAGTATTCGCCATGCGCCACATGAAATCCGGTCGCAAGCTCAACCGCACCAGCGCCCACCGCGAAGCGATGTTCAAGAACATGGCTTCGTCGCTGTTCAAGCACGAGCTGATCAAGACCACGCTGCCGAAGGCCAAGGAACTGCGCCGCGTCGCCGAGCCGCTGATCACCCTGGCCAAGACCGACGGCGTCGCTAACCGCCGCCTCGCGTTCGCGCGCCTGCGCGACAAGGAAGCGGTGGGCAAGCTGTTCGTCGAGCTGGGCCCGCGTTACCGCGAGCGTCCCGGCGGCTACCTGCGCATCCTGAAGTGCGGGTTCCGCGACGGTGACAATGCGCCGATGGCCTACGTCGAGCTGGTTGGCCGTCCGCAGGCTGCTGAAGCCGCCGACGCCGAGTAAGCCTCGCGATTCACGGACATCCAGACGTCCAAACGAAACCCCCGGCCGGGCAACCAGTCGGGGTTTTTGCTGTTCGACGTCCGGCCTGGTCGGCCGGTGCTGACAGCCCGCCGGCAAGCGGGTAATGTCGTATTTCCATCCCGGTTTCTCCTGCCCATGAATCCCTTGCGTTGGTCGTTTCGCATCAGCTTGCTGGCGGGCTTTCTCGTCTGCGCCGGCCTGATCGGTTTCGCGTTGTACGCACAGTATGTGTTGCAGATGGATCCGTGCCCGCTGTGCATCCTGCAGCGCGTGGCGTTCATCGCGCTGGGCGTGGTGTTCCTGGCTGGCGGCCTGCATGCACCTCGTGGCGGCGGGCGTTGGTTCTACGTGGTGCTGTTGGTTCTGGTGGCGCTGATTGGCATCGGCATCGCCGCGCGCCACCTGTGGATACAGTCGTTGCCGCCTGGCCAGGTGCCGAGCTGCGGCGCACCGCTGGGCTACCTGCTGGAGACCCGCGCCGGCAACGGTGGCCTGATCGGCGTGCTGCTGAAGGTGCTGTCCGGCTCCGGCGAATGCGCAAGGGTGCAGCCCATCCTCGGCCTGTCGATGCCGTGGTGGTCGCTGATCTGGTTCGTTTTGCTCGGCGCGTGGGCGGTGCTGGCTGGCGCGCGTCGTTCGAAGGCGGTGCGGCGATGAGCATGGATAGAGGGTGGACACCATCGTCGTGGCAGCAGCACGTAGCGCTGCAGCAGCCGCACTACGAAGACGCCTCCGAACTGGCGCAGGCTACCGCGCAATTGGCACAACAACCGCCGCTCGTCACTTCGTGGGAGGTGCTGGCGCTGAAGCAGGCGCTGGCCGAGGCGCAGGAGGGCCGGCGCTTCCTGTTGCAGGGTGGCGATTGCGCGGAAAGTTTCGCGGACTGCAGCAGCCCCATCATTTCGAACCGGCTCAAGGTCCTGCTGCAGATGAGTCTGGTGCTGGTGCACGGCCTGAAGCAGCCGGTGCTGCGCGTGGGCCGTTTCGCGGGCCAGTACGCCAAGCCGCGCTCCACCGACACCGAGACGCGCGACGGCGTGACGCTGCCCAGCTTCCGCGGCGACGTGATCAACGGCCCTGAATTCACCGCCGAGGCGCGTCGCGCCGATCCGCAGCGGCTGATCCGCGCGCACGCGCATTCGGCCCTCACCATGAACTTCGTGCGCGCACTGATCGACGGCGGCTTCGCCGACCTGCACCACCCGGAATACTGGGACCTGGCGTGGGTGGAGCATTCGCCGCTGGCCGCCGAGTACCGCCGCATGGTGGCGGGCATTGGCGACTCGCTGCGCTTCATGGAGACCCTGGCCGGACCGATCGCCGGTTTCACCAAGGTGGACTTCTTCACCTCGCACGAAGCGCTGCTGCTGCACTACGAGCAGGCGCTCACGCGGCAGGTGCCGCGGCATCCGGGCTGGTTCAACCTGTCCACGCACTTCCCGTGGATCGGTATGCGCACCGCGGCGCTGGATGGTGCGCACGTGGAGTATTTCCGCGGCATCCGCAACCCGATCGCCGTGAAGGTGGGCCCGGCGGTGACGCCGGATCAATTGCTGCCGCTGGTGGACGCGCTCAACCCGGAAAACGAGGCGGGTCGGCTCACGCTGATCCATCGGATGGGCCACGCGAAGATCGCCGAGGCCTTGCCGCCGTTGTTGCAGGCGATGAAGCGTGAAGGTCGCCGCGTGCTGTGGGTGGCCGATCCGATGCACGGCAACACCGAGAGCACCACGAACGGCTACAAGACGCGCCGTTTCGACAACATCCGCGGCGAACTGGACCAGGCTTTCGACATCCACGCCGCCGCCGGCACGCGGCTGGGTGGCGTACACTTGGAGCTCACCGGCGAGGATGTCACCGAGTGCACCGGCGGCGCGCGCGGGCTTGCCGACGTGGACCTGCAGCGTGCCTACAAGTCCATGGTCGATCCGCGCCTCAACTACGAGCAGTCGCTGGAGCTGGCGATGCTGATCGTACGCAAGTCCTCGGGTGGACAGGGAGCGTGACCGGCGCAGGCGGCGATGGGCTCAGCCCGTTGTCTCCAGCGCTTCACGGGTCTCGTGTGCCTCGCCATCCCCGGGTGGCGGGAAGTGGTACCAGGCCTCGTGCGGCGAGGCTTGCCTGCACGCCAGGCATTGCGTCATCGCCCAGTAATGCCCGCATCCCGGGCAGCAGCCGGCCGTCCAGAACGTGTGCCAGACCGTGCCGCAACCCGATCCAGGCTCGCGCGATGTGCATTTCCAGCGGCTGTCCGGGCGAGGCTCCCATGCGCAGAGCGGGCAGTGGATGTGCGGCTGACGTTCCATGATCGATGTTCCGTTATGTCGATGATGCGGGCACAGGGCGCGGCAGTGCCGCCAGTGGCATGCGGGCAAACCGGGCGGTGGCGAGCGGTCGACGTGTCACGGCATCTCCCGATGGTCGCGGCATGGTGTCGCGCCGCGCGGGGAGTCTACCCGGTCGCACCGCGCGATCTGCCTATACTCTGGCCTATGAAGCTGCTTCCCCTTTGTACGGAACTGGTAGCCGCAACGCGCATCATGCGATGCCTGCTGGCGCTCGCTTTGCTGGCGCTGCAGCCGGCCCATGCAGCCGCGCCGGCTGCGGTATCGGGTACACCGGTGCCCGACACCTTGCAACAGCGGATCGCCGCCTGCACTGCATGCCACGGCATCCATGGTGGAGGCTCGTCCGGCAGCGGCTTCTTTCCCAGGCTTGCCGGCAAGCCGGCCGCCTATCTCGCCCGGCAGCTCGCCGATTTCCAGGATGGCCTGCGCCACTACGCGCCGATGGAATACACCGTGCGTGGCCTGAGTCCGGCCTACCTGCGCGAGATCGCCGACTACTTCGCCGCGCAGCAAGTGCCCTATGCGCGTTCGCCGCTGCCGTCCCTGCCCGCGCGGACGCTGCAACGCGGAGAGCAACTGGTCATGCAGGGCGATCCCGCACGCGGCGTCCCGGCCTGCTCGCGCTGCCATGGCAGCCAGCTCACCGGCGTGCAGCCGGATATCCCGGGGCTGGTGGGCTTGCCGTGCGACTACATCAGCGCCCAGCTCGGTGCGTGGCGCACGCACACGCGTGCCACCGTGGCGCCGGATTGCATGGCCGAGGTGGCGGGCCGCCTGGGTCCATCCGACATCACTGCCGTGGCAGCATGGCTGTCCAGCCGCGAACTGCCCGCCGACATGCACGCGCAACCGGCCGGCAGCGTGCAGCCGCCGCTGCGCTGCGGTGTGCTGGCGGGCAACGCTTCAGGTACTTGAGCCGTCCTGCGCGTCGGTTCGTTGCGATCGGGTCCGCACCTGCAGGCTTGCAGCGGCCGCACGGGCATGTGGCCGAGCCGGGCGGCCCGGTGCGGCAGCGTGCGAGGCGTGCACGCTTCGGTGGGGCTGGGGCGTCGACCTGCGATAATGCCGCGATGACCTCCCTGTCCTTCGATCTGCTCGCCACCGATGGCGCCGCACGCCGCGGCCGCCTCTCCTTTTCCCGCGGCACGGTGGAGACGCCGACCTTCATGCCGGTGGGCACCTACGGCTCGGTCAAGGCGATGACGCCGCGCGACGTGCGCGAGACGGGCGCCGAGATCATTCTGGGCAATACCTTCCACCTCTACTTGCGGCCCGGCCTGGAGATCGTGGAGAGGTTCGGCG
>DAIDKO010000081.1 GCA_027450005.1 Rhodanobacter sp.
GGATCTTGCCACCCAGCTTCTGGAACTTGGCCGGGTCGCGCAGGAACTCGACCAGCTCGCCGACTTCCTCCTTGGCCTCGTCGCAACCGGCCACGTCGCTAAAGTTGACCTTGATCTGGTCCTCGCCCTGCAGCTTGGCACGCGAGCGGCCAAAGCTCATCGCGCCACGGCCGCCGCCACCGGACTGCATCTGCCGCATGAACCAGATGAGCACGCCGGCAAACACCAGGATCGGCAGCCAGCTCACCAGCAGGCCGATCAGCGAAAAACTCTCGGCAGGATCCTGGCGTACTTCGACGCCCTTTTCCTGCATCCGCTTCACCACCGCATTGGTGGAGAAGCCAAGCATCGGGGCTACGGTACGGTAGCTGGAGCCGTCCTTCAGCTTGCCGCTGATCGTGGCCGGCTGATCCGCACTGATCACCGCGCTGGAAACGTTGCCGTTTTCCACGCTCTGCGCGAAGGCGCTGTAGGCCATGTTGGACGACCCACCACCGTGCGGGTCGAAGCTCTGGAAGACGGTGAACAACACCACCGCGATAATTACCCAGAGCAACACTTGTTTTGCTGTTTCGTTCATGCGCGGTTCCCGCCCGGTTGCGCCGCGGCGGCCTTGCGGCCGGTCGCCAGTGCGTATACCTCGCGCGAACGTGCGCGCGAGGCCTTTGGTTTACGCATCGTCACGCGCGAAAACTCTGCGCGCAAGCTGCGTAGGTAATCGTCGAAGCCCGCGCCCTGAAACAACTTGATCAGGAACGCCCCCCCCGGCTTGAGCCACTGCCGGGAGAAGTCCAGCGCCAACTCGGCCAAGGCCATCGCACGGATTTGGTCAGCCAAGGCCACCCCACTCATATTGGGGGCCATGTCGGACAGCACAAGATCCAGCCTCTGCCCATCCAGCCGCGCCTCCAGCTCCCGCACCACGCTCTCTTCACGGAAGTCACCCTGCAGGAAGTCCACCCCGGCGATACCCGGCATCGGCAGGATATCCAGCGCGAACACCTTGCCGCTGTCGCCTAGGCGCTGGCGTACCAACTGCGACCAGCCGCCCGGTGCGGCGCCAAGGTCCACCACGGCCATGCCCGGCTTGAGCAATCGGTCGCGATCGATCAGCTCTTCCAGCTTGTAGACAGCGCGCGAACGCACGCCTTCGGCCTGCGCCTTCTTCACGTAAACGTCATTGAAATGTTCGCGCAGCCAGCCGGCGCTGCTCTTGCTGCGGCTCATGGAACGGTATCGCTACAGGGGGTGGTGGCGCATGATACCCTTTGCGGCCCACTCCTCGCGAATCGAAGCTGCCGCATGGCCCTCTCCCCATCGCAGACCCGTTACCTGCGCAGCCTTTCCCATGGCCTGAACCCAGTCATCCTGCTTGGCAACAAGGGCGCCAGCGAAGCCGTGGTCAAGGAACTGGGCTCGGCGCTGGAGATCCATGAACTGGTCAAGGTGAAGCTTTCCGGCGGTGACAAGGAAGAGCGTCAGGCGCAGCTCGATACCCTGCTGGCCGGTACCGGCGCCGAAGCCGTTCAGCAAATCGGCCATGTCGCCGTGTTGTTCCGCCGCAATGCGGACGAACCGAAGATCGCGCTGCCGCGCTGAGGGCCTGCGCTGATGGATCTGTCGCTCGACCGGCCCGAGGGTTACCTGTACGTACGGAGCGTCGGCGAGAACGGCATCACCCTGATCGACCGCGAACTCACCGACAGCTTCCTGCTGGCGCCCGACTGCGCCGTGGAGCATTGGCCGGTGCATGAAGTCGGCGCGCTCGGCGCCGATCACATCGGCGCCCTGCTCGACCTGCAACCGGAACTGGTACTGCTGGGCACCGGCGTGCGCCAGGCATTCCCTCCCGCGGCCTTCATGGCCAGCTTCCTGCGCAAGGGCATCGGCATCGAGGCGATGGACAACGCCGCCGCCGCCCGCACCTACAACCTGTTGGCCGGCGAAGGGCGACGCGTGGTCGCCGCATTCATTCTTCGCGCTGGCCGTTGAGCGCAAGGCGCTAACCAAGCACTGCCCGGCACAGCCCGCCTTACCTCGCGGGCAGGTAGCTCATTGGATCGACCGGGTTGCCATCCTTGCGGACCTGGAAGCTCAACTCCACGCGCGACGCGCCGCTGGAGCCCATCTTGGCAATCACCTGGCCGGCGCTGACGCGCTGCCCCTCCGTCACCAGGCGCTTGCTGTTGTGGCCATACGCCGACAGCAGGCTGTCGTTGTGCTTGATGATGACCAACTCGCCGTAGCCGACCAGGCCATTGCCGCTGTAAACCACCACACCATCGGCCGCGGCGCGCACGGGATCGCCGGCTTTGCCGGCGATTTCGATGCCCGGCACCGCATCGCCGGGCGTGAAGCGCTTGATGACCTGGCCATCGGCGGGCCAGCGCCAGGTAACGCCTCCGGCCTGGTGCGAACCGCCGCTCGCAGCCAGAGGCTTCGGGGCTGGCGACGGCGTGGCCGGCAGGGACTCGCCCGCCACCGGCACGACGGTGCTGGCCGGCGCGGCCGGCAGGGCGGCCGCCGCGCGCCGTGGCGCAGCCTCTGTGGATGGAGCCGCCGCGGTGGAGGGCGGCACCGGCACCGGTGCGTTCTCGAATACCGGCGCCGTCGGACCCGGTGACCTGCCAGATGGAATGGAGGTGCGCGTATGGCCGACTCCAGCAACCGCCACGCCGCCAGTTGGCGGCGACAGGCGCAGCTTCTGGCCCGGCCAGATCGTGTAAGGCGCGGCAATGCCGTTCCACTTCGCCAGATCGCGGAAATCCACGCCGTTGCGGAAGGCGATCGAATACATCGTGTCGCCCTCCGCCACCACGTAGCTGCCGCCAGGAACCGGCGTGCGCGCCTTGGCAGGCGCATGCGCTGCGGCGGCGACATAGCTCCGTTGCCCCGAGGCCGGCTGCACCACTACGGTGCTGCAGGCGGACAGCACGGGCAATGCGGCAACAAGCAAGAAGGAAAGGTATCGGTTCATGCGCGCCAGCATAGCGAGGCCACCCTGTATTTTCATGCGTCGCTCAATGCCGCCAAAACCACCAGGCCGACAGCAGGCCCAGCAACGCCAACAAAATCCAGCCGATCCACTCGATATACCTGTGCATCGGTTGCTCGGCGCGCTCGCCGACCAGACGGATCAGCAGTGCCAGCAACCACACGCGCTTGCCGTGCCCCAACGCCACGCACCCGAGGAAGGGCAGCACCGGTACGCCCACGATGCCCGCGGCCCAGCTCACGAATTTCATCGAAACCACTGGCTGCAACGCTACCAGCAACAGCACGCCGAACAGACCCCAGCGGTGCTGCGCCATCTGCAGGCGCAAGCCCTGCACGCCTTGTTCGATCGGCGCGAGTAGGTGCAGTGCACCCGGCATCGGCTTCATAACCTCGAAGGCCCAGTGGCCCAGCAGATAGCCGACCAGCGCGCCAAGTAGCGAGGACGCGACGCTGAGATTGGCTTAGAAAAACGCTTGCTGCCGCTTATCCAGCATCATCGGCGCCAGCATCACGTCTGGCATGACCGGAAAAGCGAAGGCCTCCACGAAGCTCAGCCTGCACAGCTAGCGGGTCGCATGGGGATGTCGCGCCCACGCCAGGGCGTGGGCGTATAGCTTCCCGAACAAGCGTATTAGCCGATGCCGCCGAGCAATGGCACGAAGCTGACCGCCCCGAGTTCCTCTTGCACGAAATCGCCTTGCCCGTCGCCGCGCAGGCGGATCAGCACCTGGCTGCTCGGCGAACCCACCGGCGCCACCAGCACGCCGGTGGGCCTTAGCTGTTCAAGGATGCGGGTGGGGATGCTGTCGCCCGCGGCGGTAAGGATGACAGCGTCGAACGGTGCCTCGTCGGCCCAGCCCAGCTTGCCGTCGTCATGGCGCGAGCGGATGTTAGCGATACCGAGCTGGCGGAGGCGGCGCCGCGCCTGACGCAGCAGTTCCTCGATGCGCTCCACCGTGAAGACCTGCTCCACCAGCGCCGCCAGTACTACCGCCTGGTAACCCGACCCGGTGCCGATCTCCAGCACCCGCCCGGGCTTTTCCTTGCGCTCGTCGAAGTGCTCGAGCAACGCCTCAGTCATCCGCGCCACCACCCAGGGTTGCGAGATGGTCTGGCCGTGGCCGATCGGCAACGCGGTGTTCTCGTAGGCGCGCGAATGCAGCGCCTGGTCGATGAAGTGGTGGCGAGGCACGTTGCGGATCACGTCGATCACCCGTGCATCGTGCAAGCCGCTTTCCTTAAGCTGCGCGGCGAGCCGGTCACGCGCGCGCTGCGAGGTCATGCCCTCGCCTTTCAATGCCGATGGGGGCAGCGTATGCATGTTCATCGCTCAGGCCGCCTTGTGGCCGGGGGCGGCCATGTCGTCGCCCAGCGACTGCACCCAGCTGCTGACCTTCTCAAGCGCCTGGTAACGGGTGAGGTCGACGTGGATAGGCGTGATCGAGACATAGCCGCGACGCACCGCGTCGAAATCGGTGCCGGGACCAGCGTCATCCACTTCGCCCGCCGGGCCGATCCACCATATCGCGCGGCCGCGCGGATCGGTCTGCGCGATGCACGGTTCCGCACGATGCCGGCGTCCCAGCCGCGTGACCTCGAAACCGCGGATATCCGCCCATGGCCGGTCCGGAACGTTGATGTTGAGTATGGTGTCGGCCGGCAGCGGATCCACCAGCAACCTGCGCATCACCAGCAGTACCGCATTCGCCGCCGAGTCGTAATGCTCGCCGCGATGGTCCGTGCTGACCAGCGACACCGCGATGGCCGGCAGGCCGAGGAAGCGGCCTTCCATCGCCGCCGAGACTGTGCCCGAATAGATCACGTCGTCGCCGAGATTGGCCGAGTTGTTAATGCCGGACACCACGATGTCAGGCTCCTCGTCCAGCAGCCCTGACAGCGCAAGGTGCACGCAGTCCGTTGGCGTGCCCGCCACGCGGTAGCGACCGTCCTCCATGCGCAGCACGCGCAGCGGCGCGTCCAGGGTCAGCGAGTTGCTGGCGCCGGAACGGTCGCGGTCGGGCGCCACCACCGTCACCTCGCCCACTTCGCGCAAATGCGTGGCCAGTACCCGGATACCCCGCGCATCCACGCCGTCATCGTTGCTGACAAGAACTCGCATGCTGATCCGTATCGTGTCGACCGCGACGCATCGCCCATCGGCGTGCGCTCCCTACAATCGTTCGAGTTTAGCCGAGCAAATCCATCGTTTCACGAATTCGGCATCGGAGCCGGCGCTTGCTAGCATCGGCACATGAAGCGCCGCCCGCCTGCCGCGATCAGCGAAGAAGATGCCCGCCTGTTCCGCGAGGCCATTGGCGAGGTGCGCCACATCGAGGCACACGCCGTGGCCCCGGCCGCACCCAGGCCGTCACCGCAACCGCGCATGTTCGAAGCCGACGAGGCTGCCGTGTCCGGCGAACTGCTGGTGATGGCCTTCGACCCGGCCACGCTGGAAGTGGGCGAAGAACTGGGCTACCTGCGCGACGGCTATCCACCGAGACTGCTGCGCCAGTTGAAGCGCGGCCAGTTCAGCGTGCAGGACGAAATCGACCTGCACCAGATGAACGCCGCCGCCGCGCAAGCCTGCATCGTCGACTTCCTCGCCGAGGCGAAACACCACGGCCTGCGCTGTGTGCGCATCATCCACGGCAAAGGCCTGCGTTCGAAAGCCGCCGGCCCGGTGCTGAAAGCGCTCACCGACCGTCTGCTTCGGCGACGCGACGACGTGATCGCGTTCGCCTCTGCACGCCCGGCGCAAGGCGGCACGGGGGCCGTGGTCGTACTGCTGAGGAACTGAGCCGGGCCGGTGCGCCCGTCATCCGGTCACGCGGCCGGCGACGACGCCACTTCCCGCGCCACCACGGTGGCGTAAGCCCCGGCCGGCAACTCGAACGACATCTCCAGCACGTCCTCGGCGGGCCAGCGCCAGCGTAGGTCCTTCGGCAGCAGGCGCAGCGGTCGGCGCTCCTGGTCCATGCGCGCGGCGGCGATGCCTTGGGCAAGGTCCGCGTGGGCGGCGGCGATCTCGCGCTCCAGCGCGCCCGCCTCGCCCGCCGCCGGCGGCTCGCCCTGCCCCCACAACGGGCCGGAAGGATGGATGTCGCCATGCGCCAGGCGCTCGGCCAGCAGGTCGCTGTATGGCTCCGGCCCGAACCACGAGCGCGAACCGGCCAACGACCAGATTTCGCCGTCCAGCGGTGCGTCCCACGTGCCGCGCTCGACACGGGCCGCAAGCACGCTGTTGAAGATCTGCGAACGTGCGGCGGACAGGAGGAAGCCACGCTTGTCGCGGTCGACCCGGCGCCCCGCGAACATCGCACGCGCCTGGTCCAGGTTGCCGCCTTCGCGGCCGAAGCGTTGCTCGCCGAAATAATTGGGCACGCCCCGGGCGGCGATGGCGGCCAGTGCCTGCTCGGCGCGCCCGCGCTCGCCCTGCACCTCGCGCAGCGTCAGCACGAAACGGTTGCCGCGCAGGGCGCCGCGCTTGAGCTTGCGACCATGACGCGTGGCGGCCAGCACCCTCACGTTGTCGTGTGGGAAGGCCAACCAGTCGGGATCGGGCTTGCCGGCGAGCTGCACGGTGAAGGCCTGGCGGGTGATCGCGTGCCGATCCTTCAGGCCGGCGTAGCCCACCGCCAGCGGCGGCACGCTGGCGAATTTCGCCAGCTCCCGCGCCAGCCAGTCGGTGTTGGCGCCGCGCTTTTCCACCCACAGCAGGGCGTGCTCGCCGCTGCCGTCAGCGTCGTAGCCCAGGATTTCCTCAACGAGGAAATCTTCATGGGTAACACGAAGGCGTGCCGTCAAAGGCGGGACGGTGCCATGGGCGAAGGGAAGTTCTTGGTCTGTCATTGAACCGAGGTTTTAGCCTTGGATCAGCAACACACAGGCCTGAGCGGCGATGCCTTCGCCGCGGCCGGTGAAGCCGAGCTTTTCGGTGGTGGTGGCCTTGATGCTGATCTGGTCGAGCCGGCAGCCGAGGTCGACGGCGAGGTTCTCGCGCATGGCTTGCGCGTGCGGGCCGACCTTGGGGGATTCGCAGATCACGGTGACGTCGGCGTTGCCTAGCGCATAACCGCGTTGGGCCATGTGCGAAGCAGCGTGACGCAGGAACTGGCGGCTGT
The DNA here is from genome assembly GCA_027450005.1 of Rhodanobacter sp. Classification (GTDB taxonomy): domain Bacteria; phylum Pseudomonadota; class Gammaproteobacteria; order Xanthomonadales; family Rhodanobacteraceae; genus Rhodanobacter_A. The sequence continues at coordinate 7,119 of DAIDKO010000081.1, forward strand.
CGGCGTCGCGCCAGCGTTCGTCGGCGGGCGGAAAGTGCTTGCCGATGTCGCCCAGCGCCAGCGCGCCGAAGATGGCGTCGCACAGTGCGTGGATCGCCACGTCGCCATCGGAATGCGCAATGAGGCCGCGCGCGTGGGGAATGCGCACGCCGCCGAGGGTCACATGGTCGCCCTCGCCGAAGGCGTGCACGTCGAAACCGTTGCCGATGCGGAAGCTCATGCCGTCCTCGGTAGCAGGAATTCGGCGAGCGCGAGATCCGCCGCCGTGGTGACCTTGATGTTGTCTTCGGCGCCTTCGACCAGCCGCGGGCGGAAGCCGGCCAGCTCCATCGCCATCGCCTCGTCGCTGACCGCGCGGCCAGCATGCGACACGGCACGCAGCGCGGAGACGAGCTCGCCGCGACGGAACATCTGCGGCGTGAACGCACGCCAACGCTGATCGCGCGGTTCGGTGGCCACGCTGACGTCGCCTGCGCCGGCGCGCTTGAGCGTATCGCGCAGCGGCGCGCCCAGCAGGCCGCCATCCGCCGCCGAGGCAAGTTCGATCAGGCGTGCGATGTCGGCGCCGCGCACGCAAGGGCGCGCGGCGTCGTGCACCAGCACGAAATCGGCCCCACCCACCTCGGGAGGCAGGGACTCAATGCCAGCCAGCACCGAATCGCTGCGCTCTGCACCGCCGATGGCGGTGCGGACGGGTTTGCCGTGCAGGGCCTCGATGCCGGGCCAGAGCTCGTCCTGCGCGCCGAGCACCACCATCAAGCCGGCGATGCGCGGATGCGCGGCCAGCCGCTCCAGCGTATGCGCGATCAGCGGCTTGCCGGCCAGCGGCAAGTATTGCTTGGGGCAATCCGCACCCATCCGCATGCCGCGCCCGGCCGCCGGAACGACGCACCACAAGGCCCGGCTCACCGCACGACGACGCCGGTCACGGCGCCGACGGGCCTGGCCGGCGGCGGCAGCGGCAGCGTACTGCTCGCGCCCGCCGGCTGGTTGTCCACCTGGTAAAACACCTCGCCGGGCTTGATCAGGCCCAGGCCGGTGCGCGCGCGCGCCTCGATGGCCTGGTTGCCGTGCTTGAGGTCGGCCACGTCGGCCGCCAGCGCCTGATTGCGCTGTTGCAGGCGATCGTTCTCGTCGGCCTGCTTCTTGATGGCCGCGCGCAGGCCGTCCACCTCGCGCACGCCACCGTGCGCGGACCACAGTTTCACCTGAAGCCCGATCAGCAACAGCAACAGGACGAGGGCTATCCAACGCAGCATGGACGATGCGTATCCTCGTCAGCCCGGCAGGTGGGCAAGATTCGGGAAAGCATTGCGGCCGGCATAGACCGCCGATGCACCCAGCGCCTCCTCGATACGGAGCAGTTGGTTGTACTTTGCCACGCGGTCGGTGCGGCACAGCGAGCCCGTCTTGATCTGGGTCGCGGTGGTCGCCACGGCGATGTCGGCGATGGTGGTGTCCTCGGTCTCGCCCGAGCGGTGCGAGATGATCGCCGCGTACCTGGCGGCATCGGCCATGGCGATGGCTTCGAGCGTCTCGGACAGCGTACCGATCTGGTTGACCTTGATCAGGATGGCGTTGGCGATGCCCTTGTCGATGCCTTCCTTGAAGATCGCCGGGTTGGTGACGAACAGGTCGTCGCCGACCACCTGGACGTTCTTGCCGATGGTGTCGGTGAGCAGCTTCCAGCCCGCCCAGTCGCCCTCGGCCATGCCGTCCTCGATGGTGACGATGGGGTACTGCCTGGCCCAACTGGCCAGCACGTCCACCCATTGCTCGGGGGTGTAGACCTTGCCCTCGCCTTCGAGGTCGTACTTGCCGTCCTTGAAGAACTCGGAGCTGGCCGCGTCGAGGCCCAGCAGGATCTCGCTGCCGACCTTGTAGCCGGCCTTGTTGATCGCCTCGAGGATGGTGTCCAGCGCCTCGATGTTGGAGCGCAGGTTCGGCGCGAAGCCACCCTCGTCGCCCACCGCGGTGTTCAGGCCCTTGCCCTTCAGCACGCCCTTCAGCGCATGGAAGATCTCCGCGCCGGCGCGCAGCGCCTCGGCGAAGCTGGCTACGCCCACCGGCAGCACCATGAACTCCTGCACGTCGACGTTGTTGTCGGCGTGCGCACCGCCGTTGATGATGTTCATCATCGGTACCGGCAGCGCGCCGGGCTTGCCGGTGGTGCCGTTGATCTCAGCGAGGTACTGCCACAGCGCCTGCTTGCGCTGCGCCGCCACTGCATGGGCGGCGGCCATCGACACGCCGAGCAGCGCGTTGGCGCCCAGCTTGCCCTTGTTCGGGGTGCCGTCGAGGTTGATCAGCTTCGCGTCCAGGCCGCCTTGGTTGGCCGCGTCAAAGCCCTTCAGTTCGCTGGCGATGGTGTTGTTGACGTTTGCCACCGCGTGCCTGACGCCCTTGCCACCGTAGCGCGCCTTGTCGCCGTCGCGCAGTTCCACCGCCTCGCGCGTGCCGGTGCTGGCGCCGCTGGGCACCGCGGCACGACCGAAACCGCCGCCCGCCAGGGTGACCTCGGCCTCCAGCGTGGGGTTGCCGCGCGAGTCAAGAATTTCACGGGCGTGGATGCGGGTGATGTCGGTACTCATGCGGCGGAATTCCTTCGGTAGTGGGGAGGGGCAACGCGGGGTCTACAGAGTGTTTTCGAGGAAACCGTGGCGCTTGGTCACGGCGTCCAGCTCCAGCAGGGTTTCCAGCAGCGCTTCCATCTTGTCCAGCGGCCACGCATTGGGGCCATCGCTGAGCGCCCTGGACGGATCGGGGTGGGTCTCCGCGAATAGCCCGGCCACGCCAGCCGCCACCGCGGCGCGTGCCAGCACCGGCACGAACTCGCGCTGCCCGCCGGAGCTGGTGCCCTGCCCGCCCGGCAGTTGAACCGAGTGGGTGGCGTCGAACACCACCGGGCAGCCGGTGTCGCGCATCGCGCTGAGGCTGCGCATGTCCGAGACGAGGTTGTTGTAGCCGAAGCTGGCGCCGCGCTCGCAGACCATGATGGCGTCGTTGCCAACGGCTCTGGCCTTGTCGACCACGTTCTTCATGTCCCAAGGCGCCAGGAACTGGCCTTTCTTGATGTTCACCGGCTTGCCGGCGCGCGCCACGGCTTGGATGAAGTCAGTCTGGCGGCACAGGAAGGCCGGCGTCTGGAGCACGTCCACCACCGCTGCGACCTCGCCGAACGGGGTGTATTCGTGCACGTCGGTGAGCACCGGCACGCCGATTTGGTGCTTCACCTCGCCCAGGATGCGCAGGCCCTCTTCCATGCCCGGGCCGCGGAAGCTGGTGCCGGAAGAACGGTTGGCCTTGTCGAAGCTGGACTTGAAAATGAAATTCACGCCAAGCCGTCCGGTGATCTCCTTAAGCGTGCCGGCGGTGTCGAGCTGAAGTTGCTCGGACTCCACCACGCAGGGACCGGCGATAAGGAACAGCGGCTGGTCAAGCCCGACCTCGAATCCGCAAAGCTTCATGCCGCGGCTCCGTGCGCCAGCTTCTGCCCGTCGCGCACGGCCTTGTACTCCCGCGCGGCGTGTACGAAGCCGATGAACAGTGGATGGCCGTCGCGTGGCGTGGAGGTGAATTCCGGATGCGCCTGGCAACCGAGGAACCACGGATGCTTCTGCTGTGGCAGCTCGACGATCTCCACCAGCAGGTCGTCCATCGACTTGCCGGAGATCACCAGGCCCAGGTCCTCGAAGCTCTGGCGATAGCGGTTGTTGAACTCGTAGCGATGGCGATGGCGTTCGCGCACCACGTCCTGGCCATACATCTCGCGCGCCAGCGTGCCGGCCTTGAGCCGGCATTCCTGCGCGCCAAGGCGCATGGTGCCGCCTAGGTCCGAGCGCTCGCTACGCTGTTCGACTTCGCCAGCGGCCGTCGTCCACTCGGTGATCAGCGCGATCACCGGATTCGGCGTGTTGCGATCGTTCTCGCTGGAATCGGCGTCGGCCAACCCGGCCACGTGTCGGGCGAAATCCACCACCGCCGCATGCATGCCGTAGCAGATGCCGAAATAGGGCACGCCGTGTTCACGCGCGTATCTGGCAGCCATGATCTTGCCTTCGAAGCCGCGCTTGCCGAACCCGCCGGGCACCAGGATCGCATCGACGCCGCCGAGCACCTTGGCGGCGCCTTCGGCCTCGACCTGCTCGGAATCGATCCACTGCAGGTTCACGCGCGTCTGCTGCTTGATGCCGCCGTGGCGCAAAGCCTCGCCAAGCGACTTGTAGGCGTCCTTGTGCTCCACGTACTTGCCGACGATGGCCACGGTGACGTCGTCCTTCGGGTGCACCACGGCGTCCACCGTTCGCTGCCAGCCGGACAGATCGGCCGGCTTCGCATCGAGGCCCAGCCGCTTCACCACGATCTCGTCCAGGCCCTGCTGGTGAAGCCACAGCGGCGTCTTGTAGATCACGTCCACGTCCACCGCGCTGATCACGGCGTTCTCGGGCACGTTGGTGAATAGCGCGATCTTGCGGCGCTCGCCCTCGGGCAGCGGCTGCTCGCTGCGGCATAGCAGGATGTCCGGCTGGATGCCAATCGAGCGCAGCTCCTTCACCGAGTGCTGGGTGGGCTTGGTCTTGATCTCGCCGGCGGCCTTGATGAACGGCACCAGGGTGAGATGCATGAACAGGCACTTCTCCGGGCCGTGCTCGATACGCAACTGACGGATAGCCTCCAGGAACGGCAACGACTCGATATCGCCCACCGTACCGCCGATCTCCACCAGCGCCACGTCAAAGCCGCGAGTGGCCTCGTGGATGCAGTGCTTTATCTCGTCGGTGATGTGCGGGATCACCTGCACCGTGGCGCCCAGATAGTCGCCGCGGCGCTCCTTGCGGATCACCGACTCGTAGATCTTACCGGTGGTGATCGAGTTCTTGCCGGTCAGGCGGGTGTGGACGAAGCGCTCGTAGTGGCCCAGGTCGAGGTCGGTCTCCGCACCGTCGTCGGTGACATAGACCTCACCGTGCTGGAAGGGGCTCATCGTGCCTGGATCCACGTTGATGTAGGGATCCAGCTTCATCATGGTGACCGAGAGGCCACGCGCTTCCAGGATGGAAGCCAGCGACGCCGCGGCGATGCCCTTGCCAAGCGAGGACACCACACCGCCGGTGACGAAAATCAGGGGGGTCATGGGATGCAGCCGTGCTGGAAAGGCATATTTTAGCGGCAGACGGCCTTCACCGCGAGATGCCGTCGCGGGAAGATTCATTGGGAATTGCGATTGCCGACTTCGGCCCCGCTCCTGCCGCCCCGCTCCTGCCGCGCGATCAGCCAACGACAAAGCCCCGGTGGCGGTGTGCCGCCTCGCTCAATCGGCAACGCCCAGCGCGAAACCGCAACCGTTGGCCAGTTCCATGAAGCCCGGGAACGAAGTCGCCACGTGACGGCAGTCGTTGATGCGCACCGGCTCCCGCGCCACCAGTCCGGCCACCGCGAAGCTCATTGCGATGCGGTGGTCGGTGAGGCTTTCCACCGTGCCGCCGGTAAGCGTGCCGGCGTGGATGGTCGCGCCGTCCGGTGTTTCGTCCACCTGGATGCCCACGGCACGGAGGCCCGTGGCCATCGTGGCGAGGCGGTCGGATTCCTTCACGCGCAACTCGGCGGCACCGCGGATGACGGTGTTGCCCCTGGCTGCGGCCGCGGCGACGAACAGCGCCGGGAACTCGTCGATCATGTCGGGCACCAGCGCCTCGGGCAGCTCGACGCCGTGCAGCGGCGCATGGCGCACCACCAGGTCGCCCACCGGCTCGCCGCCGCTGGTTCTTTCGTTCTCGATGCGGATGTCGGCACCCATCAGCCGCAATGCTTCGAGCAGGCCGGTGCGGCGCGGGTTGAGGCCCACCGCCGGCAGGCGCAGCTCGGAACCGGGCACGATGCTCGCGGCGACGAGAAAGAATCCCGCCGAGGAGAAATCCGCCGGCACGTCCACGCCGGCGGCGTGCAGCACTTGTCCGCCGGAAAGCCTGGCGCGACCAGGTTCGAACGCGATCGGCCAGCCGAAGGCGGCCAGCATGCGCTCGGTGTAATCGCGGGTGGGATGCGGCTCGATCACCTCGGTCTCGCCCTCCGCATACAGGCCCGCCAACAGCAGCGCGGACTTCACCTGCGCACTGGCCACCGGCAACTCGTAGCGGATGCCGTTCAGGCGCTGGCCGCCATGGATCACCAGCGGCGGCAGGCCGTCGCGGGTGTCGATACGCGCACCCATTGCGGCCAGCGGATCGGTGACGCGGCGCATCGGCCGCTTCGACAGCGAGGCGTCGCCGATCAGGGTGCTGTCGAACGCCTGCCCCGCCAGCAGGCCGGCCAGCAGGCGCATGCCGGTGCCGGCATTGCCGCAGTCCAACGGATCGTCGCTTGCGCGCAGGCCGTGCAGGCCCACGCCGTGTACCACGCGCTCGCCGTCGGCAGGCGCATCGATGCGCACGCCGAGCTGCTGCAGCACGGCGGCAGTGGCGCGGGTGTCCTCGCCTTCGAGGAAGCCACGGATGTGCGAGGTGCCGTCGGCCAGCGCGGCGAACATCAGCGCGCGATGCGAGACGGACTTGTCGCCTGGCACGTCCACGCTGCCCCGCAGCGGGCCGGCCGGGCCGCTGCACCAATCCATGCGTCCGCTCATGGCAAGGCCACCGGGTAGGAGCCGAGCACGCGCAGCTGCGCCACCGACTGTTCGATCTCCTTTACCGCCGCCTGCAGCGCTTCATCCTGGATGTGGCCCGATACGTCGATAAAGAAGGCGTACTGCCACTTGCCGCTGTGCGCGGGACGCGACTCGATGCGGTTGAGGCTCACGCCCTGCGCTGCGAACGGGCTGAGCACGTGGTACAGCGCACCCGGCTGGTCGTTGACCGTGATTAGTAGCGAGGTGCGGTCATTGCCCGAGGGCGGGAACAGGCTGCGGCCAATCACCAGGAAGCGCGTGGTGTTGTCGGCACGGTCCTCGATAGCGGAAGCCAGGGTGCGTAGGCCGTACACCTTGCCCGCAGTCTCGCCGGCTATCGCGCCCGCGTCGTCAGCATGGCGTGCCCGCCGCGCCGCCTCGGCGTTGCTGCCCACCGCCTCGCATTCCACGTTCGGCAGGTTCATGCGCAACCAGGTCTTGCACTGCTGCAGCGACTGCGCATGGGCGTAGACCCGCTTGATGTCCTCCAGCCGTCCCGCCATCGAATGCAGGCACTGGTGCACGCGCAGCTCGATCTCGCCGCAGATGCGCGCGTCGGACGTCAGGAACATGTCCAGCGTCACCTGGATCATGCCTTGGCCGGAGTTCTCTACCGGCACCACGCCGAAATCGGCATGGCCGGCGGCAACCTCCTGGAATACCTCCTCGATGCTGCCCAGCGGCAGGCCGTAGGCGGCGTGACCGAAATGCTTGCGCACGGCCTGCTCGCTGAAGGTGCCCTCGGGACCGAGGTAACCGATCTTGAGAGGGTCTTCCTGCGCCAGACAGGAGGACATGATCTCGCGGAACAAGCGCACCATCTCGGCGTCGGACAGCGGCCCCTTGTTGCGGTCCACCACCATGCGCAGCACGTGCGCCTCGCGTTCGGGGCGGTAGTAGTCGATCGCGGATAGGCCTTCGCCCTTCACACGTGCGACCTCCTGCGCCCAGTTCGCACGTTCGGAGATCAGCTCCTGGATCTGCCTGTCGATGCTGTCGATGCGCTCACGCACGTCGGACAGCGAGACCTTGCTTTCGGTCATGATGGATATCTGGACGGATGTCTGGATGGATAGAAGGCCAATTGCCGCTTGCGGATGATGCCCGAAACGTTCAGCCGTGTCGCGTCGCGAAATCGCGCATGAACGCGACCAGCGCTTCCACCGCCTCCGGCGGAACCGCGTTGTAGAGCGAGGCGCGCATGCCACCCAGCGCCTTGTGCCCCTTCAGCGCGAACAGGCCGGCCGCCTCGGATTCGGCGAGGAACGAGGCGTCCAGCGCATCGTCGTGCAGGGTGAACGGGACGTTCATGCGCGAGCGGGCGGCAGGATCGATCGCGTTGCGATAGTAGCCGCCCGATCCGTCGATGGCCGCATAAAGTCGCTCGGCCTTGGCCCGGTTGCGTTCGCCTATGGCGGCCAGCCCGCCCTGCGCCTTCAGCCACTGGAAAGTTAGCCCGGCCAGATACCAGCCCCAGGTATTCGGCGTGTTGAGCATGGAATCGTTCGCTGCATGCTCGGCATATCGGAAGATCTTCGCCATCGGCCGCGTCGCGCGGGCGAGCAAGTCACGACGAGCGATCATCAGTACAAGCCCGGAAGGACCGATGTTCTTCTGCGCGCCGGCGTAGATCAGGCCGAAGCGGCGTACGTCCAACGGCGCGGAGAGGATGTCGGAGGACATGTCCGCCACAAGCGGCACATCGCCGGTATCGGGCACCGCGTGGTACTGCACGCCATGGATGGTTTCGTTCGGCGTGTAGTGCACGTAGGCGGCGGCGGGGTCGAGCTGCCACTCGGCACGCTGCGGCAGGCGCCGATAGTTTTCACCCTTGCTGCTGGCAGCCACGTTCACGCGCACGTAGGGCCTGGCTTCGTTCGCCGCCTTCTCGCCCCAGTGGCCGTTGACGATGTAGTCGGCGCATCCGCCCTCGCCCGCCAGGTTCATCGGGATCTGCGCGAAGTGCTGGGTTGCGCCGCCCTGCAGGAACAGCACGGCGTAATCATCCGGGATCGCAGCCAGCTTGCGCAGGTCGGCCTCGGCCTGCGCCGCCATCGCGATGAAGCGCTTGCCGCGGTGCGACTGCTCCATCACCGACATGCCGCTGCCGTTCCAGTCCAGGAGTTCGCGCTGCGCGCGCTCAAGCACCTCGCGCGGCAACGCCGCCGGACCCGCGCTGAAATTCCACACCTGACTCACGATTGCTACCCATGACTGCGACCACCGCATTATGGCGCGGCGCAGCATGGAGCAGTCAATGGCGTTTTCCTTGCCCGTGGCAGCCAAGGGCGCCCGCCGGATCGGTTCCAGCGATCGCGGATGATCGCAAGCCTCAGAAGCGGATCCAAAACACCAGCGCGATGCCCAGCGCCAGCACCGCGGCGGTGACGATCAGCCACCACACCTCGCCGCGCGGGCCGGCGGCATCCTCGGGAAGGACCGGCGCAGCCGGAGCATGCGCAGCAATCTCGGGCTCCGCCTCCATGCCCGGAGCATCGAGCACGAAACGGTGCTTCCCGAGGCTGATCTGGTCGCCGGGCTGCAGCGCCACGCGCTGCACTGCCACGCCGTTGACGCGCAGCGGATAGGTGGCCGAGGCCAGCACCGCCTCCAGCACCAGGCGATCGTTCAGCCAGTAGAGCTTCAGGCTGGCCGCCTCGCCTTGCGGCAATTCCAGCGGGACACGGCCATAGGGTCCGAGTTCCAACTCGTCGCCGACCGGCAGCACGCGCCCGGACAAGGCCCCGGCCAGTGCGCGCAGTGCCGCGGTACAGCGGGCCTCCGCCGGTGCCACCGGGGTTTCGCGCTGTTCCGGGGATACGTCGCCGCGCAGCAGCATGCGGCAATCGCCCACGCTCAGCACGTCACCGGGACGCAACAGGGCGCGCTCACGCACCGGCCGCGCATTTACGTAGACCCGCGTGGCCGAAGGCAGCACCGTCAGCACCCAGCCGCGCCTGTCCTGCTCGATGCGCAGGTGACGCGGCGCAGCCTGCCCCGCAGACAACACCAGGTCGTTGTCCGCCGCGCTGCCTATCCGCAATTGGGGCGCCGTCCACGGGAAACTCTCGCGGGCGGATTGGAGAAACTCGATACGCATTGCCGTACCAATCCATTGACTGCGGCACTCTAGCATGTGCTTCCTGGGTGCTTACACATGCAACCGAATGCCCGGCAGACAGCATGGCTTATCATCCCGAGTCAATCCATGGAGCCCGCGTATGCCCAGCATCGACATCCAACGCAGCCATAGCCTGCCGCTGCCGGAGGCCCGTGCCGTGGTCGAGAAAGTGGCCGCGCGCATGCGCGAGAAATTCGACATTGCCAGCCGCTGGGAAGGTGACAACCTGCTTTTTTCCCGCGCCGGCGTGAACGGCCAGATCGTTGTGGGTGGCAACGCGGTTCGCGTCCACGCCGAACTGGGCATGCTGCTGTCCCCACTCAAGGGTATGGTCGAGCAGGAGATCCGGCGCAAGCTGGACGAGTACTTCGCCTGACCGATCTGGCAATTCTTTAACCGGACGCCCTGCCGTGGCATAATCGCACGCTTGTGCGGCCAGCACGGCCGCTCTCCGATCCGGAACACATGGCCAAAGACGACGTAATCGAAATGGAAGGCACGGTCCTGGAGACCCTGCCCAACACCATGTTCCGCGTGCAACTGGAGAACGGGCACGTAGTCATCGCCCACATCTCCGGGCGCATGCGCAAGCATTACATCCGCATCCTCACAGGCGACAAGGTCAAGATCGAAATGACCCCGTACGACCTGAGCAAGGGGCGGATCACCTACCGCATGAAATAAGGCGGTCGCACGAAAAAGGCCGCACACCGCGCGGCCTTTTGTGCCACCCTCGAAGCCCCGTCATTCCACCACGGCAGGCAACTTCTCGGCTTCTTCGCAGTCCACCGCGAGCTCGCCATCCTTCACGCCCAGCGTCACTTTGCCGCCCTCGGCGAGCTTGCCGAACAGCAGCTCGTCGGCCAGCGCGCGCTTCACCTTCTCCTGGATCACCCGCGCCATCGGGCGGGCACCCATCTGCGCGTCGAAGCCGTGCTCGGCAAGCCAGCGACGGGCCTCGGCGTCGACGTCCAGGCTGACGCGCTTGTCGGCCAACTGGGCTTCCAGCTCGATCAGGAACTTGTCCACCACGCGCAGGATGTGCTCGAAATCCAGTGCATTGAACTGGATGATCGCATCCAGCCGGTTGCGGAACTCCGGCGTGAAGCTGCGCCGTATCGTCTCCATCGCGTCGGTGCGGTGGCTCTGCTCGACGAAGCCTATGCTGCGCCGGGCCGCCTGCGCCGCGCCGGCGTTGGTGGTCATCACAAGGATCACGTTCTTGAAGTTGGCCTCGCGTCCGTTGGTGTCGGTGAGCACGCCGCGGTCCATCACCTGCAGCAGGATGTTGTAGACGTCCGGGTGCGCCTTCTCGATCTCGTCCAGCAACAGCACCGCATGCGGGTGCTTGGTGACGGCCTCGGTGAGCAGGCCGCCCTGGTCGAAGCCCACGTAGCCCGGGGGAGCGCCGACCAGGCGCGACACCGAATGCGCCTCCATGTACTCGGACATGTCGAAGCGGATCATCTCGATGCCAAGCTGCATGGCGAGCTGGCGGGTGACCTCGGTCTTGCCCACGCCGGTGGGACCGGCCAGCAGGAAGGAACCGATCGGCTTGGCGGGATCGGCCAGGCCGGAGCGCGCCATCTTGATCGAGGCGGCCAGCGCCTCGATGGCGGCGTCCTGCCCGAACACCACCATCTTGAGGTTGCGCTCCAGGTTCTTCAGCACGTCGCGGTCGGAGGCCGAGACCTGCTTGGCCGGGATGCGCGCCATCTTGGCGACGATGTATTCCACCTCCGGCACGTCGATCCTACCGGTGCGCTGGTCTTGCGGCAGCAGGCGCTGACGGGCGCCCGCCTCGTCGATCACGTCGATGGCCTTGTCCGGCAGCAGGCGGTCGGGAATGTGCTTCACCGAGAGGTCTACCGCGGCCTTCAGCGATTCGTTGGTGTAGATGACGTCGTGGTGTTCCTCGAAGCGCGAGCGCAGACCCTTGAGGATCTCGATGCTGTCGGCCACAGAGGGTTCGACCACGTCGATCTTCTGGAAACGCCGTGCCAGCGCGCGATCCTTCTCGAACACGCCGCGGTATTCCTGGAAGGTGGTCGAGCCGATGCAGCGCAGCTCGCCGGAGGCCAGCAACGGCTTGATCAGGTTGCTGGCATCCATGGTGCCGCCGGAGGCGGAGCCGGCACCGATGATGGTGTGGATCTCGTCGATGAACAGGATCGCGCCCGGCTGCTTCTTCAGCTGGGCGATCACGCCCTTGAGGCGCTTCTCGAAGTCGCCGCGGTACTTGGTGCCGGCCACCAGCGCGCCCAGGTCGAGCGACCAGATGGTGGCGCTTTCGAGCACCTCCGGCACGTCGCCGTCGACGATGCGCTTGGCCAGCCCCTCGGCCAACGCGGTCTTGCCCACGCCGGCGTCGCCGACGTAGAGCGGGTTGTTCTTGCGCCGGCGGCACAGCACCTGGATGGTGCGCTCGATCTCGTCGGCGCGACCGATCAGCGGATCGATCTTGCCCTCCAGCGCACGCTCATTGAGGTTGCTGGCGAACTCGGCCAGCGGGTTGCCTTTGGCTTCGGCACCCTCCTCCCCCTCGCGCTCGCTACCGCCGGGGATGCCCGTCGACGGCTCGTCGCCCACCTTGGCGATGCCGTGCGAAATGTAGTTGACCACGTCGAGCCGGGTGATCTCCTGCTGGTGCAGGAAGTACACCGCGTGCGAATCCTTCTCGCCAAAGATCGCCACCAACACGTTGGCGCCGGTGACCTCCTTCCGCCCCGAGGACTGCACGTGGTAGACCGCCCGCTGCAGCACGCGCTGGAAGCCCAGGGTCGGCTGGGTATCGCGCTCGTCGCCGTGCGGCAGCACCGGCACGGTCTCCGCGATGATCTTCTCGAGATCGTGGGTGAGCCGCGGCAGGTCCACGCCGCAGGCGCGCAGCGCACCGAGCGCGGACTGGTTGGTGGTGAGCGCAAGCAGGAGGTGCTCCACGGTCATGTACTCGTGGCGCTGCTCGCGGGCCTGCTTGTAGCACTGGCCGATGGTGACTTCGAGATCCTTGCTGAACATCCGGACCGTCTCCGTTGCAATGGCGTGGGCGGCGTAACCGCGTTGGGCTACGAAATGGGGGCGCTCAGAGCTTTTCCATAGTGCACAACAGCGGGTGCTGATGCGAGCGTGAATATTCGTTGACCTGGGTGACCTTGGTCTCGGCCACCTCGCGGGTGAACACGCCGCACACGCCCTTGCCGCGGGTATGCACGTGCAGCATCACCTGCACCGCACGCTCCTGGTCCAGCCCGAAGAAGCTGCGCAGCACCTCGACCACGAAGTCCATCGGCGTGAAGTCGTCGTTGAGCAGCACCACCTGGAAAAACGGTGGCCGCGCCACCTCTGGCTTGGCGGTGCGCAGTGCCAGGCCGTGGCCGTTTTCGTGTTCGTTTTCTTGTTCGTTGGCCATGATGACGATGTGGGTTCGACGGTTGCGAGTATACGCCGCGCCCCTTCCCGGGCTGGCGACGACCGCAGCGGGATGTAATGGCACAATGGCGCCTTTTCCAGTCCCCTCCCTCCCCATGCCGCTTCCTTCCGCCATCGACGCCGTCTGGCGTCCGCACGTTACCGTGGCCTGCGTGGTCAGCGACGGCGCGCGCTATCTGATGGTCGAAGAGGAGGTGAATGGCCGGCTGGCGTACAACCAGCCCGCCGGCCACCTCGAGGACCGCGAGCGGCTGATCGACGCGGCCGTGCGCGAGACCCTGGAGGAAACCGGCTGGACGGTGGAGCCGACGCACCTGATCGGCGTGCACCAGTGGCGCAGTACCGAGCACGGCGAGGGCGTGGTCCGCTTCAGCTTCGCCGCGCGCCCCGTCGGCCACGACCCGGCACGCCCGCTGGACACCGGCATCCGCCGCGCGCTGTGGCTGGATCGCGCCGGGATAGCCGCGCTGGGCGAACGCCTGCGCAGTCCGCTGGTACTGGCCAGCATCGACGCCTGGCTCGCCGGGGCACGCTTTCCGCTGGACGCGCTGCATGCGTGGTCGCCGGGCGCCGCGCCATGAGGGTGATGCTGGGCATTTCCGGCGGCGTCGACTCCTCGGTGGCGGCGCTGCTGCTCAAGCAAGCCGGGCATGCGGTCGATGGCATGTTCATGCAGAACTGGGAAGAGGACGACCGCTCTGGCCCCTGCACCGCCGACGCCGACCGCAAGGACGCCGTGGCGGTGTGCGGCCGGCTGGGCATACCGTTCCACGCGCGTAATTTCGCCGCCGAATACTGGGATGGCGTGTTCGAGCACTTCCTCGCCGAATACCGCGCCGGGCGCACGCCCAACCCGGACGTGCTGTGCAACCGCGAGATCAAGTTCAAGACCTTCCTGGATGAATCGCGCGCGCTGGGTGCCGAAAAGATCGCCACCGGCCACTACGCCCGCGTGGGTTGCGTGGATGGCGAATACCGCCTGCTGCGCGCGGTGGACGCGGCCAAGGACCAGACCTATTTCCTGCATGCGCTGGGCCAGGCGCAGCTCGCCGCCACGCTGTTCCCGGTCGGCGAGATCGAGAAATCGCGGGTGCGCGAACTGGCGCTGGCCGCCAACCTGCCCACCCATGCCAAGAAGGATTCCACCGGCATCTGTTTCATCGGCGAGCGCGATTTCCGCAGCTTCCTGGCGCAATACATCCCGGCCCGCCCCGGCGAGATGCGCACACCGGAAGGCGCGCTGATCGGCGAGCACCAGGGCGCGATGTATTACACGCTGGGCCAACGCAACGGCCTGGGGATAGGCGGACGCCACGGCGCCAGCGGCGAGCCGTGGTACGTGGTGGGCAAGGACGTGCCCGCCAACGTGCTGTACGTGGCGCAAGGCAACGCCAACCGCTGGCTGGATTCGCACAGGCTGCGCAGCGAGGCGCCGACCTGGGTGGCCGGCCATACACCCGCTGAGCGCTTCCGCTGCACCGCCAAGACCCGCTACCGCCAGACCGACCAGGCTTGCGAGGTGCGCGTGCTGGAGGACGGACTCGAGGTCCGCTTCGACACCCCGCAGCGCGCGGTGACGCCGGGCCAGTCGGTGGTGCTCTACGACGGCGAGGCCTGCCTCGGCGGCGCGGTTATCGCCGCCACCGACGCGCCCTTCGGCGGCCTGCCCCAAACCCACCACGAGAATTGACGGTGCTTGACGCTTTTGCGATGAACGAGGAACGCGTGCTGGCGCTCGCCGGCATCTACCAGGCCTGCGCGCTGGCGCAGCAGTTGGCTAACCAGGGCCGCTGCGAGGAAACCGCGATGGACGCCGGCATCGCCAGCGTATTCCGCATCGACGCGCCCTCGGTGGTGGGCGTCTACGGCAACATCGCCAGCGTGCGGCTGGGCCTGCGCACACTGGTGTCGCAGCTGGACGAAAGCAGCGACGACATGGCGGTAACGCGGATGGCGATGACCGTGATGCGGCTGGAGCGCACCCTGTCCAGGCACCCGCAACTGCTCGACCGCCTGCAACAGGGCATCCGCGCCGCGCAGCGGCAGGCCGAGCATTTCGGCCAGGGTTCCAGCCAGGTCACCGCGCGGCTGGCGGAGCTCTACGCATCCACGCTGTCCACCCTGCGCCCGCGCGTGATGGTCAACGGCAGCCCGCAATACCTGCAGCAACCCGCCATCGTCGAGAAGTTGCGCAGCAACCTGCTCGCGGCGGTGCGCTCGGCGGTGCTGTGGCGCCAGCTCGGCGGCCGCCAGTGGCAACTGCTGCTGTTCCGCAGGCAATGCAGCATGCTGGCGCGGGGACTGCTCACCGGCTCCACGCTGGGCGGGCGTTAACCCGCGAGCTTCAACCCGGGCAACTGTTTCGCCAACGCGCGCAGCAACTTGGCGAAAGCCGCAAGATCGGCGCCCCACGGCGTAGCCTCGCGCCAGTACAGCGCGATCTCGCGACCCTGCGCCTGGCCCTTGATCCTGGCCAGCACGATATCCGGCTTGGACGCCAGCCGTTCGTGCGCCAGCGCCGGCACCAGTGCGTGGCCGCCGCGCAGGCTGACCAGGGCGGCCAGGCTTTCCAGGCTCACGTCCTGCACGTGGCCGTCGCCGTCGGCGTGGCTCTCGGCCATCCGGATCGCGTCGGCCTTTTCCAGTTGCTCCAATGCCACGCTGCGCCGGCCAGCCAGCGGGTGATCGGCGCGCAGCATTGCCTCCCAGGGCTCGAAGAACAGCGGCCGCATCGCGATGCCGCTGGCCAGCGGCGCGAGCGGCGCCAGCACGGCATCCAGCTCCGCCTCGTGCAGGCGGCGCAGCAGGCCGCGCGGCTTGCCCTCGGAAATGCCCAGCCGCACGCCCGGAAAATGCTGTGGAAAAGGCGCGATCAGGTGCGGCAACAGATAGGGGCCCAGCGAGGCGGGCACGCCGAGGCGCAGCTCGCCGCCGAAGGCGACCGCGCCGGCGCGCGCGGTCTGCTGCAGCAGTTCCGCCGCGGCGATCACGGCGTCGATGCGCTCCAGCAGGCGGTGGCCGCCCGCCGTCGGCACCACCTTGCGCCCGCCGCGTTCGAACAGCGGCGCGCCCAACGCCTGCTCCACCTTCTGCACCTGGTGCGACAGCCCCGACGGACTGATGTGCATGGCCCGCGCCGCGCTGTTGAAACTGCCGTGGCGGCGTACCGCCTGCACCATCATCAGGTCGCGCAATGAGACCGCCGAAATGTGGGAGGAGATCATCCGAGCGCCTGTGATTGTCGCCATGCGCGAAGCATAAACGACGAAGCCCGGCGCGCGGCCGGGCTTCGTTTCCTGCAAGCCTTCCCTTCGGACGGGACAAGCCCCGGCTTACGCCGCGACGGTGTCCGCAACTTCCTTGTAGTCCTGGATCTGGTCGAAGTTCATATAGCGGTAGATCTTCTCGCCGTTGGTGTTGATCACGCCGATGTCCGCCATGTACTCGTCCTTGGTCGGGATGCGGCCGAGGCGCGAGCAGATCGCGGCGAGTTCCGCCGAGCCCAGGTACACGTTGGAGTTCTTGCCCAGGCGGTTGGGGAAGTTGCGGGTGGAGGTGGAGAACACCGTGGCGCCCTCCTTCACCTGCGCCTGGTTGCCCATGCACAACGAGCAGCCCGGCATCTCCATGCGCGCGCCGGCGGTGCCGAAGGTGCCGTAGACGCCCTCGTTGGTCAGCTCGCTGGCGTCCATCTTGGTCGGCGGTGCCACCCACAGGCGGGTCGGGATGTCGCGCTTGCCTTCCAGCAGCTTGGCCGCGGCGCGGAAGTGGCCGATGTTGGTCATGCACGAACCGATGAACACCTCGTCGATGGCAGCTCCGGCAACGTCGCTGAGCGTCTTCACGTCGTCCGGGTCGTTCGGGCAGGCCACGATGGGCTCGTGCACGTCGGCCAGGTCGATCTCGATCACGGCGGCGTATTCGGCGTCGGCATCGCGTTCCAGCAGCTGCGGGTTGGCCAGCCACGCCTCCATCGCCTTGATGCGGCGCTGCAGGCTGCGGGCGTCCTTGTAGCCCTGGGCGATCATCACCTTGAGCAGGGTGATGTTGCTGTTCATGTATTCGATGATCGGCGCCTTGTCGAGGTGTACCGTGCAGCCGGCGGCGGAGCGCTCGGCGGACGCGTCGGACAGCTCGAACGCCTGTTCCACCTTGAGGTTCGGCAGGCCTTCGATTTCCAGGATGCGGCCCGAGAAGATGTTCTTCTTGCCTTGCTTGGCCACGGTCAGCAGGCCCTGCTTGATCGCATACAGCGGGATCGCGTTGACCAGGTCGCGCAGGGTGACGCCCGGCTGCAGCTTGCCCTTGAAGCGCACCAGCACCGACTCGGGCATGTCCAGCGGCATCACGCCGGTGGCGGCCGCGAAGGCCACCAGGCCGGAGCCGGCCGGGAACGAGATGCCGATCGGGAACCGCGTGTGGCTGTCGCCGCCGGTGCCGACGGTGTCGGGCAGCAGCATGCGGTTGAGCCAGGAATGGATCACGCCGTCGCCCGGGCGCAGCGAGATGCCGCCGCGGGTGCTAATGAATTCCGGCAGCGTGTGGTGGGTCTTCACGTCCACCGGCTTCGGGTAGGCGGCGGTGTGGCAGAACGACTGCATCACCAGGTCGGCCGAGAAGCCCAGGCACGCCAGGTCCTTCAGCTCGTCGCGGGTCATCGGACCGGTGGTGTCCTGCGAACCCACCGAAGTCATCTTCGGCTCGCAATAGGTGCCCGGGCGCACGCCCTGGCCTTTCGGCAGACCGACCGCGCGGCCGACCATCTTCTGCGCCAGCGTGTAGCCCTTGCCGGTATCGGCCGGCTGCTGCGGCAGCCGGAACAGGGTGGAGACCGGCAGGCCCAGCGCCTCGCGCGCCTTGGCGGTGAGGCCGCGGCCGATGATCAACGGGATGCGGCCGCCGGCGCGCACTTCGTCGAACAGCACGTCGGACTTGACCTGGAACTCGGCGATCACTTCGCCGTTCTTCAGCGCCTTGCCTTCGAACGGACGCAGCTCGACGACGTCGCCCATCTCCATCTTCGAGACGTCCAGCTCAATCGGCAGCGCGCCAGCGTCTTCCATCGTGTTGTAGAAGATCGGGGCGATCTTGCTTCCCAGGCACACCCCGCCGAAGCGCTTGTTCGGGATGAAGGGGATGTCCTCGCCGGTCCACCACAGAACCGAGTTGGTCGCCGACTTGCGGCTGGAGCCGGTGCCGACCACGTCGCCCACGTAGGCGACCAGGTGGCCCTGCTTGGCCAGATCCTGGATCAGTTGGATCGGGCCGCGCTTGCCGTCCTCCTCCGGCTGGAACGGTGCGCCGTCGCGCTTGTTCTTCAGCATGGCCAGCGCGTGCAGCGGGATGTCCGGGCGCGTGGTGGCATCTGGCGCCGGCGACAGGTCGTCGGTGTTGGTCTCGCCCGGCACCTTGAACACGGTGATGGTCAGGCTCTGCGGCACTTCGGGCTTGCTGGTGAACCATTCGGCGTCGGCCCAGCTCTGCAGCACGGCCTTGGCATTGGCATTGCCCTTGTCCGCCTTCTCCTTCACGTCGTGGAAGGCGTCGAACATCAGCAGGGTGTGCTTGAGCGCGTTGGCGGCGACGGTGCCGACCTGCGCATCGTCGAGCAGCTCGATCAGCGGGTGGATGTTGTAGCCGCCGAGCATGGTGCCCAGCAGTTCGGTGGCCTTTTCGCGGGAGATCAGAATGCAACGTTCGGTGCCGAACGCCACCGCCGCGAGGTAAGAGGCCTTGACCTTGGCCGCGTCGTCCACGCCGGCCGGCACGCGGTTCGCGATCAGGTCCAACAGGAACGCTTCCTCGCCGGCCGGCGGGCTCTTCAGCAGCTCCACCAGCTCGGCGGTCTGCGCGGCCGACAGCGGCAGCGGCGGGATGCCCAGCGCGGCGCGCTCGGCAGCATGTTGGCGATAGGCGGTAAGCATGTGGCTCGTCCTGTGGCGGGGATAGGCTGTTCCCCTGCGCACAGAGGAACGTAACGGGGCGTGGATCGCCGGTACCGGCGCGATCGAGCGCTTCTTTAAGCCCGCAATTTTGCCAGCCGTGCGACATGCCCAGCAACGGAAACGTGTTTCCGGCTGCGTTCGATATCGTGCAAGGCGGCCTTGCACTGCCGCTCACGTTCGAAGGCGTAGGATTCCCGCCGTTCCCGTCGCCAGATTCGATCCACAGGAGTCAAGCCATGCAGGATTCATTCGCCACCCGCGACACCCTCTCCGTCAACGGCCGCCAGTACCGCATCGCCAGCCTCGCTAGGCTGGGCCAGCATTTCGACCTGAAGCGCCTGCCCTATTCGATGAGGATCCTGCTGGAGAACCTGTTACGCCACGAGGATGGCGTCAACGTCACCGCGAAGGAGATCGAGGCGGTGGCGAAGTGGGACGCGAAGAAGGAGCCCGACACCGAAATCGCCTTCATGCCGGCGCGTGTGGTGCTGCAGGATTTCACCGGCGTGCCCTGCGTGGTGGACCTCGCCGCGATGCGCGACGCCGTGGTGAAGCTGGGCGGCGACGCCAAGCAGATCAACCCGCTGGCCCCGGCCGAACTGGTGATCGACCACTCGGTGCAGGTGGACGTGTACGGCTCCGAATCAGCGCTGGAGAAGAACGTCGAGATCGAGTTCCAGCGCAACCGGGAACGCTACAGCTTCCTGCGCTGGGGCCAGAAGGCCTTCGATAATTTCAAGGTGGTGCCGCCGCGCACCGGCATCGTGCACCAAGTGAACCTGGAGCATTTGGCGCGCGTGGTGTTCACCGCCGACATCGACGGCACAAGCTGGGCCTATCCGGACACCGTGTTCGGCACCGACAGCCACACCACCATGATTAACGGCATCGGCGTGCTGGGCTGGGGCGTGGGCGGCATCGAGGCCGAGGCCGCGATGCTGGGCCAGCCCTCCTCGATGCTGATCCCGCAGGTGGTGGGCTTCAAGCTGACCGGCCAATTGTCCGAAGGCGTCACCGCCACCGACCTGGTGCTCACCGTCACCCAGATGCTGCGCAAGCTCGGCGTGGTGGGCAAGTTCGTGGAGTTCTTCGGCGACGGCCTCAAGCACCTGGCGCTGGCTGACCGCGCCACCATCGGCAACATGGCGCCGGAATACGGCGCCACCTGCGGCATCTTCCCGATCGACCAGGAGGCGCTGAACTACCTGCGCCTGTCCGGCCGCAGCGAAGAACAGATCGCGCTGGTGGAGGCCTACGCGAAGGCGCAGGGCCTGTGGCACGACGAGCACACGCCGCACGCCGAGTTCACCACCACGCTGGAACTCGACCTGGCCGACGTGAAGCCCTCGCTGGCTGGACCGAAGCGTCCGCAGGACCGCGTGCTGCTGGGCGAGGTGCGCAAGAGCTTCAAGGACGCCGTGGTCGGCCTCACCGCTTCGCGCAAGCCGATGGCCACCACGATCGAACGCTTCGCCGGCGAGGGCGGCGAGACCGCGGTGGGTCACGAGGAGAGCGCTTTCGGCAAGGGTGCGCACGTCGAGTTGAACGGCGACACGTTCAAGCTGGGCGACGGCGCGGTGGTGATCGCCGCGATCACTTCCTGCACCAACACGTCCAACCCGGCGGTGATGCTGGCCGCCGGCCTACTGGCTAAGAAAGCCGCCGCCAGGGGCTTGAAGGCGCGGCCGTGGGTCAAGACCTCGATCGGCCCCGGCTCGAAGGTGGTCACCGACTACCTCGAACAGACTGGCCTGCTGAAGGAGCTGGAGAAGGTCGGCTTCTACATCGTCGGTTACGGCTGCACAACCTGCATCGGCAACTCCGGCCCGCTGCCGGCCGAGATCAGCAAGGGGATTGCCGAGGGCGACCTGGCCGTGGCCTCGGTGCTGTCCGGCAACCGCAACTTCGAGGGCCGCGTGCACCCGGAAGTGAAGATGAACTACCTGGCCTCGCCGCCGCTGGTGGTCGCCTACGCGCTGGCCGGCACGCTTGACGTCGACCTGACGAAGGACGCGATCGGCACCGGCAACGACGGCCAGCAGGTGTACTTCAAGGACATCTGGCCGACCAACCAGGAAATCTCCGACACCATCGCCGGCGCGATCAACCCGGAGATGTTCAAGAAGAACTACGCCGACGTGTTCAAGGGCGATACCCGCTGGAACCAGATCGCCTCGCCGGACGGCGCCGTCTACCGCTGGGACGACTCCACCTACATCAAGAACCCGCCCTACTTCGATGGCATGCGCAAGGAGCCGGGAGCCATCGAGGACATCTACGGCGCCCGCGTACTCGGCCTGTTCGGCGACTCCATCACCACCGACCACATCTCGCCGGCCGGCTCGATCAAGAAGGACAGCCCGGCGGGCCGCTTCCTGATGAGCAAGGGCGTGGATCCGAAGGACTTCAACTCCTACGGCTCGCGCCGCGGCAACGACGACGTGATGGTGCGCGGCACCTTCGCCAACATCCGCATCAGGAACCTGATGCTGGATGGCGTCGAGGGCGGCTACACCCAGCACGTGCCCTCGGGCGAGCAGATGGCCATCTACGACGCGGCGATGAAGTACAAGGAAGCCAAGACCCCGCTGGTGGTGCTGGCCGGCAAGGAATACGGCACCGGGTCGTCGCGCGACTGGGCCGCCAAGGGCACCCTGCTGCTGGGAGTGAAGGCGGTGATCGCCGAGAGTTTCGAGCGCATCCACCGTTCCAACCTGGTCGGCATGGGCGTGCTGCCGTGCACCTTCAAAGACGGCGAGAGCGCGCAGTCGCTGGGCCTGACCGGCCGGGAGACCTTCGACATCACCGGTCTGGACGACGGCAAGGCGAAGCAGGCCGACGTCACCGCTACCGCCGACGACGGCAGCAGGAAGACCTTCAAGGTCAACGTGATGCTGCTGACGCCGAAGGAGCGCGAGTTCTTCCGCCACGGGGGCATCCTGCAATACGTGCTGCGCCAGCTCGCCGGCAAGAAGGCCGCCTGACCGCCATCGCCAGGAGGACCGCCACGGCTTGCCCCCGGGGCGGTTTTCCGTGGATTGCAGCGCCTTGCCGCATACGCCTGCGCATGCTCCAATGCCGGAAGGGGGCGTCGCCGCCACCACCGTTCAGGCGACCACGATTCAGGAGTCGAACAAGCACATGAGCAACGAGCGTCCGTGGCTGGATCACTATCCGCAAGGCGTGCCCGCCGAGATCGACCTCAACGCCTACGCCTCGGTCGCCGCCGTGCTGGAAGAGTCCTTCCAGCGCTTCCGTGATCGCCCCGCGTTCGCCAACTTCGGCAGGCAGCTCAGCTACGGCCAGATCGACCAGCTCAGCCGCCAGTTCGCGGGCTACCTCACCGGGGTGCTCAAGCTCGGCAAGGGCGACCGCGTCGCGATCATGATGCCCAACGTGCTGCAGTACCCCATCGCCCTGTTCGGCGCCTTGCGCGCAGGCCTTGTGGTGGTCAACACCAATCCGATGTACACCGCGCGCGAGCTGAAGCACCAGTTGGAGGATTCCGGCGCGAAAGCCATCGTCGTGCTGGACAACTTCGCCGCCACCCTGCAGCTGGTGGTGGGCGACACCGAGGTGCGACACATCGTCACCACCGGCATTGGCGACCTGCTCGGCTTCGCCAAGGGCGCACTGGTCAACTTCGTGCTCAAGCACGTCAAGAAGATGGTGCCGGCCTACCAGCTGCCGCAGGCCGTGCGCTTCAGGGACGCACTCGCGCAGGGCTCCGCGCACGAGCTGCCGGCGATATCGCTGAACCACGACGATATCGCCTTCCTGCAATACACCGGCGGCACCACCGGGGTGGCCAAGGGCGCCATGCTCAGCCACGGCAACATGGTCGCCAACATGCTGCAGGCCGGCGCGTGGATCGGCACGAACATGCGCGAGGGCAGCGAGGTCATCATCACCGCCCTGCCGCTTTACCATATCTTCTCGCTCACCGCGAACGGCCTGACCTTCATGCGCCTGGGCGGCCTGAACTGGCTCATCACCAACCCGCGCGACATGCCCGGCTTCGTCAAGGAACTGAAGGTTTCGGGCTTCACCGCGCTGACCGGCGTCAACACGCTGTTCAACGGCCTGCTCAACACGCCCGGCTTCGCCGAGCTGGACTTTTCGCGCCTCCACCTGACGCTGGGGGGCGGCATGGCCGTGCAGCGTGCGGTGGCCGAGCGCTGGAAGAAGGTCACCGGCTGCCCGCTGGTCGAGGCCTACGGCCTCACCGAGACCTCGCCGGCGGCCTGCATCAACCCGCTCGACCTCCGTGACTACAATGGCTCCATCGGCCTGCCGGTGCCGTCTACCGACGTCGAGATCTGGTCGGAGGACAATCAGCGGCTGCCGGTCGGCGAAGTCGGCGAACTGATGGTGAAAGGCCCGCAGGTGATGAAGGGCTACTGGAACCGCCCCGACGAGACCGCCAAGGTGCTCGGCGCCGACGGCTGGCTGCATACCGGCGACATCGCGAAGATGGACGCCAACGGCTACTTCTACATCGTCGACCGCAAGAAGGACATGATCCTGGTGTCCGGCTTCAACGTGTACCCGAACGAGGTGGAGGACACGGTGATGCAGCACCTGGGCGTGTCGGAAGTGGCTGCGGTGGGCATGCCGGACGAGCATTCCGGCGAGGTGGTGAAGCTGTTCGTGGTGCGCAAGGACCCGAGCCTCACCGAAGAGGCACTGAAGCAGTTCTGCCGCGACAACCTCACCGGCTACAAGCGCCCCAAATACATCGAGTTCCGCGACGCCCTGCCCAAGAGCAACGTGGGCAAGATCCTTCGCCGCGAGCTGCGCGACGAGAACAAAGCGCCCTACTGAAGCGGCAAAGGCCCCTCATTGGAGGGGTCTTGCGATCCGCCAGTGTCTGCGACAGCGCGCCTTGCGCGCGATCAGTCCTTCCAGGACTCCAGGATGTCGGCGTACCCGCCTAGCAGGTTCCACAACGGCACCTGCTTGTCCTCCGGGATGCACACATAGGAAAAGCCGATGTGGTGGTCGGCTACGCGGGCCACCTGAGCCTCCAGGTGGATGTGCAGGTCGCTGCCGAAAATCATGTCCAGCAACCAGCTCTGCCCCACCTCGCCCTCCCAGCCGAGCGGCCGTCGCAGCAGCGCGCCGGTGGCGGAGATGTCCACCAGTTCGGTCGGGTGCGACTCGACGCCCCGACTCATCAGTACGGTCGTCTCGATCTGCATGCGCGCCGGGCGCAAATGTTGGTTCTCGCCGCCGCGCATTTCGTTGACGTCCTTCACCATGAGAGCTCCTCGATTGTCGCACTCCGTCGCCATGGCGACGCCCCGCAGATCGCACAGCATTGTGTGTCCGCAACCACACTCATGCAAGCTACGTGCCATCGACGGAAACAGCCACGCCATGCGGTTTGCGCCGTATTCCGGTCGCACCGGCTGACACATGCGGTCGTGTCGGACACTCAATGTCACACTGCGACTTGCCCCACCTGCCTGTCGTAGCGAACCGGCCGCAAAGTGTTCCACAAGCAGGGGCTCGCGGCATAGCTGCCGCCGCCTGGTATCCGCTGGACTTGTTGCCTGGCAATCGCTACCCTGTAAGACACACGTGGCGCCATGGGCAGATGCTGACCGGCCATCCCGGCAGCGATGGCACCCACCCGATGCCCCAGGCAGATCGTCCGACTTGTCGGCGACGTTCCATCCGTCGCCACTTCGCCGTGCCTTCGCCCGACGCGAACGGCGTCTCGGCGAGGCAATCGTTCCGCCCTGATGTTCCAGACGCATTGCTGGCCGCCGTGCGGCCCAACGACAGGCATTGATGAGCACCGAGCCAGTCGGGCCGCAGGGCCCGGACGCATCGCAGGACAACTTGCGGGACAACCAGGCGGCGCATCCCCAGCAGCAGGAAATGCCGCTGGCTATCGTGCGCGGCGAACCGGTGCTGCAGATGCCGCAGGACCTGTACATTCCGCCGGACGCGCTGGAGGTTTTCCTCGAGGCGTTCGAGGGGCCGCTGGACCTGCTGCTGTACCTGATCCGGCGACAGAACCTGGACATCCTGGACATTCCGATTGCCGAGATCACCCGGCAGTACATGGAATACATCGACATGATGCGGGAGACGATGCGGCTGGAGCTGGCCGCGGAGTACCTGCTGATGGCCGCGATCCTTGGCGAGATCAAGTCGCGTCTGCTGCTTCCGCGACCGCCTGCCGAGGAAGGCGCCGAGGAGGATCCTCGCGCGGAGCTGGTGCGCCGCCTGCAGGAGTACGAACGCTTCAAGAAGGCTGCCGAGGACATCGACACCCTGCCTCGCATGGAGCGCGACACCGCGCCGGCCCAGGCCGACACGGGCGAGCGCAACGTGATCAGGCTGCCGCCGCCGCTGGATCTCAAGGAAATGCTGCTGGCGCTGAAGGACGTGATGCACCGTGCCGAGCTGTTCGGCCATCACGCGATCAAGCGCGAGGCGCTCAGCGTCCGCCAGCGCATGGGCGAGCTGCTGGGCAAGCTGGAAGGTCAGGCCTTCCAGCGCTTCGAGACCCTGTTCGACGTGGCCGAAGGCCGCCTCGGCGTGGTGGTGACCTTCCTGGCCATGCTGGAACTGGCCAAGGAAATGCTCATCGAAATCGTGCAGGAAGCTCCGCTGGCGCCGATCTACCTGAAGGCGCGCGCGGGGGTCGAGGGCGTCCTCGCCGACGCCATGGAGCTGGACGACGCCAACGACCAGGAAGCCGGGGAATCGGCTTTCGAGACGCCGGACACCGCCGGCAGCGGCACGCACTGAATCGGCACCGGGAACCATGCAGATCGAGCAACTCAAACCCATCGTCGAAGCGGCCCTGCTCGCCGCCAGCCAGCCGATGACCGTCGCCCAGCTCGGCGACCTGTTCGGCGATGCCGACGAGGTCGGCCACGAGCAGATCGCCCGCGCGCTGGAATCGCTGGCCGCCGAGTGCGAGGGCCGCGGCGTGGAGCTGAAGGAGGTCGCCTCCGGCTTCCGCTACCAGGTGCGCCAGGAAGTGCACCCGTGGATCTCGCGGATGTGGACGGAAAAGCCCAGCCGCTACTCGCGCGCCCTGTTGGAGACGCTGGCGTTGATCGCCTACCGCCAGCCGATCACCCGCCCGGAGATCGAGCAGATCCGCGGCGTGGTGGTGTCCAGCAACATCATCAAGACCCTGGAAGAGCGCGAATGGATCCGCGTGGTGGGCCACCGCGACGTGCCCGGCCGGCCGGCGCTGTTCGGCACCACCCGCGCCTTCCTCGACTACTTCAACCTGAAATCGCTGGACCAACTGCCGCCGCTGTCCGAGATCCGCGACATGGAAGACCCGCAGATGGGCTTCGAGCAGACCCCGCTGCCGGCACGCGTCATCAAGGACCTGCCGATCGACCCGGATGAGGCGGAAGACGCGCAAGCGGTCGAACACGAACACTCCGAAGCGCACGAGGCAGCCGCCGGATCCGCCGCGGAAGCAAGCCAAGACAGCGCCGAATCCGGCGAAACCGAATCCGCCACTGCCGACGAGGCAGCGGCCCCCGCGGACGTCGAAGACGACGAAACCGCACAGAACTCCTGAGGAGCAACGCGCATGACTGCGCCGAAAAAATCCACCCTTTCCCTCAAGCGTGCGCCCGTAAGCGAGGCCGCGCCGCTGGAAGAACGCCTGCACAAGGTGCTCGCCAACGCCGGCCTCGGCTCGCGCCGCATGCTGGAACAGCGCATCCAGGCCGGCGAGATCGAACTCAACGGCAGCCCCGCCACCATCGGCACCAGCGTGCACGCGGGCGACCGCGTGGTGGTCGACGGCAAGCAGTTCGTGGTCGCCACCGACAACCGGGGCGACACCGAGGTGCTGATCTACCACAAGCCCGAAGGCGTGCTCACCACGCGTGACGACCCCGAGGGCCGCCCCACCGTGTTCGAACAGCTGCCGCGCCTGAAGGGCGCGCGCTGGGTCGCCGTGGGCCGCCTCGACATCAATACCACCGGCCTGCTGCTGCTCACCACCGATGGCGAACTGGCAAACGCGCTGATGCATCCCAAGAGCGGCATCGAGCGCGAATACCTCTGCCGCGTGCACGGCGAAGTGCCCGACGAAGTGATCGAGAAACTCAAGGCCGGCGTGGAACTGGAAGACGGCCCCGCTCGCTTTGACGAGATCGCGGTGATCAGCCGCGGCGGCAGCCACAGCTGGTTCCGCGTGGTGATCCGCGAGGGTCGCAACCGCGAGGTGCGCCGGCTGTGGGACTCGCAGGGCTTCCTGGTCAGCCGCCTCAAGCGCATCCGCTACGGCAACGTCGAGCTCCCGCGCACCCTACGCCGCGACGACAGCGCGACGCTGGACGATGAGGCCGTGCAACAACTGCGCCAGGCTGCCGGCCTCGGCGCGCCGCAGCCCGTGCTCACCCTGAGTCCGGTGCTGCACCAGCGCCGCGCCAGCCGCAACGTCACCGAGTACCGCCCCGAGGGCGGCTCCGCCGGTGGCTGGAGCAGCGCCCATCAGGACGAGGCCCGTGAACTGCGCGCCTATGACCGCATCCGCGAAGAGCCCGCACGCGGCAAGCAGCAGCGCCGTCGTCCGGGCAAGGAAGTGAACGGCAACGTGGCCCGTCCGGAACGCCCCGGCGGCGGCTTCCCGCGCAAGAACAAGCGCGGCGTCGCCCCCGGCCAGGAGCTGCCCTCGGTGCGCACCTGGTTTGCTGGCGACGGCCGCGATGGTGGTGGCGCACGCCCGGCCGGCGGCCAGGGCAACAAGCGTCGCGGCGGCAAGCCCGGCGCCAATGCAGCCGGCGCGCGCGGCGGCGGCCATGCCGGATTCGCCAACGCCAATCCGTATGCCGGATTCGGCGGCGGCCAGGGCGCTCATGGCGGCAGCCACGGCAACGAAGGCCGCCCCGGCGGCAACCGCCAGGGTGGTCGTGGTCGTCCGCAGGGCCAGGGCGGCAATCGACCGGCGCACGGTGGTGCCCGTCCCGGCGGCAACCGCCCGCATGGTCGCGGCGGCAGTGGCGGCGGCCGCTCCGGCAACCGCTGACGAAGGCCGATGATCCGCATCTACCACAACAGCCGCTGCAGCAAATCGCGCGGTACGCTGGCGCTGCTGGAGGGGCGCGATGTCGAGGTGGTGCACTACCTCGACACGCCGCCCGACGCCGCCGAACTGAAGCGACTGCTCCAACTGCTTGGCATCCCTGCGCGCCAGTTGCTGCGCAGCGGCGAAGCTTCCTACAAGCAACTCGGACTCGCCGACCCCGCGCTGGACGATGAGGCCCTGGTCGCCGCGATGGTCGCCCATCCGATCCTGATCGAGCGTCCCATCGTGGTCGCCAACGGCAAGGCCGCTATCGGCCGGCCGCCGGAAGCGGTGCTCGAAATTCTTTAGCAGTGCGCCTTACGGCGACAACGTAAACGCGTCGGCATCCATCCACGCCGGGAAGCGCTCGCGATGGGCGAGTAGCGGCGCGGGATCGAGGGTGACGGTGGCAACCTGCTCCAGCGCGCCGCACTCCACCAGCGGCTCGCCCACCGGATCGATCACCGCGCTGTCGCCGGCGTAGGGAAGATCATTGCCGTCCACGCCCACGCGGTTCACGCCGATCACGCAGGCGAGGTTTTCGATCGCACGGGCGCGCAGCAGGGTGCGCCACGGCTGGCGGCGCGGCGCCGGCCAGTTCGCCACGAAGATCGCGAGGTCGTAATCCATGCCGCCCGCGGCCGCCGCCAACCGGCGGTTGCGCAACCACACCGGGAAGCGCAGGTCGTAGCAGACCTGTGGCAGGATGCGCCAACCCTTCAACTCCACGATCAGCCGCGCGTTGCCACCGCCGTAGCGGGTGTGCTCGCCGGCCATGCGGAACAGGTGGCGCTTGTCGTACTGCTCGAACACCCCATCCGGGCGCATCCACAGCAGGCGGTTGTAGACGGTGCCACCCTCGCGTATCGCGAGGCTGCCGCAGATCACCGCACCTACCTCGGCAGCCAGCGTGCGCAGCCAGGCCACGCCCTCGCCATCCATCGTGTCGGCGCTGACGCCTGTGTCGTTGCTGAAGCCGGACAGAAAAGTCTCCGGCAGCACGATCAGGTCGCTGCCGCGCACGCGACGTACCAGCGCAGCGTAGTAGTCGCGGTTGGCCGGTGCGTCATGCCAGCGCGTGGCACCCTGCACCAGCGAGACGGTCAGCGGCTGCAAGCCGTTGCCATCCCCATTCACAGCCGGCACAGCCGCTCGGCGGCCGCCTCCATCGTGGCGTCGCTCTTGGCGAAGCACAGACGCAGCAGGCGCGTGCCCGGCGCGGTCTCGCAAAACGGCGTCAGCGGGATCGCCGCCACGCCGCCCTGCTCCACCAGCCAGCGACTGAAGACCAGGTCGTCCTCGTCGCGGATCGCCGAGTAGTCCACCAGT
This sequence comes from Rhodanobacter sp., assembly GCA_027450005.1. Classification (GTDB taxonomy): domain Bacteria; phylum Pseudomonadota; class Gammaproteobacteria; order Xanthomonadales; family Rhodanobacteraceae; genus Rhodanobacter_A. The sequence goes on from DAIDKO010000081.1 coordinate 36,665, forward strand.
TGGAAGTAGCCGCCCGGCACGTCGAGCAGCGTGAAGCGCGAAGGCGCGAGCAGTGCGCGGAAGCGGTCGCGCTTGGCCTGGTAGAACGCGGGCAGCTCCAGGTAATGCCGCGGGTCGCTGGCGAGGAACTCGGCAAACGCGGCTTGCGCGGGATGGAAGCTGCAGAACGTGAGGTACTGGTGCACCTTGCGGAACTCCGCGGTAAGCGCCCTCGGCGCCACTGCATAGCCCAGCTTCCAGCCGGTACAGTGGTAGGTCTTGCCGAAGGAGGACACCACGATGCTGCGCGCGGCCAGTTCCGGGTGGCGCAGCACGCTCTCGTGCTGCCGGCCGTCGTAGACGATGTGTTCGTACACTTCGTCGGACAGCACCACGATGCCGGTGTCGCGCACGATCGCCGCCAGCTCGTCGAGGTCGGCCGCCGACAGCACCGCGCCGGACGGGTTGTGCGGGCTGTTGATCAGGATCATGCGCGTGCGCGGCGTCACCGCATCGCGCACACGCTGCCAGTCCACGGCAAAGCTCGGCGCAAGCAGCGGGAGATGCACCGCCCTGGCGTCCTGCAGCTCGATAGCCGGCTCGTAGCTGTCGTAGGCCGGATCGAACACGATCACTTCCTCGCCCGTGCGCACCATCGCGGCGATCGCCGCAAACAGCGCTTCGGTGGCACCGGAGGTCACGGTGATCTCGGCGTCGACGTCGGGGCGGTGGCCGTACATGCGCTCGGTCTTCAAGGCGATCTGCTCGCGCAGCGGCGCGGTGCCGTGCATCGGCGCGTACTGGTTGCGCCCCTCGTCCATCGCGCGCGCCAGCGCATCGCGCAGGCCCTGCGGCGGCTCGAAATCCGGGAAGCCCTGCCCCAAGTTCACCGCCTTGTGCTCCAGCGCGAGCTGGCTCATCACGCTGAATATGGTGGTGCCGACCTTGGGGAGCTTGGTGTCGATCTTCATCGTATTGCCGTATGGAAGTCCAAACGAAAGCGTAGCATGCGCATGCCACCGGTCAGTCGGGCAAGCTGCGCCGCCTGCACTGTTCGTGCTTCTGCAGGGTGGCGGCAGGCAGGCGCTCGGCAAGGAAGTCCACCAGCGCGCGCACGCCCGGCAACATGCCGCGACGGCTCGGATAGATGAAATGCATGGTGCCTTCGGGCGTACTCCAGTCCGGCAGCAGCACCTCCAGCTCCCCGCTGGTCACCGCCGGGGCGCAGACGAACTCCGGCAGCAAGGCCACGCCGAGGCCGCGGCGAGCCGCCTCCAACAGCACGGCGAAATCGCCGCAGATCAGCCTTGCGTTCACCTCCACGTTTACGCGCTCGCCCGCCGCGTCGATCAGCTCCCAGGTCTGCGGGCCTTCGTGCTCCTGCATCGACAGCGCGGGAATCTTCGCCAGTTCCCCGGGATGCCCTGGCCGGCCCGTCGTGTCGAGCAGCTTGGGGCTGGCCACCGGCAACACGCGCGACTGGCCGAAGCTGCGCACCACCATGTTGGCGTCGGTGTCGAGCTTGCTGCGCACGCGGATCGCTAGGTCGTAGCCTTCGCCGAGCAGGTCCACGCGACGGTTGCTGGAAAGCACCCGCACCTGCAGGCGCGGATACTGCATCATGAAATCCGGCAGCACGTGGGCGAGTACGGTCTGGGTGAGCGACACCGGGCAGCTCAGCCGCACCACGCCACGCGGCTCGGCGCGCAGCTCGTCCACCGCATCCTGCGCGGCACGCGCCTCCTCCAGCACCGCGCGGCAATGCGCGTAAAAGCGCTCGCCGATCTCGGTGACCACGAAGCGGCGCGTGGTCCGCTGCAACAGGCGTACGCCCAGCCGGTCCTCGAGTTGCGCCACCCGCTTGCTGAGGCGTGACTTGGGCATGCCCAGCGCACGACCGGCCGCGGAAAAGCCTCCGTGCTCGACCACCGCCGCGAAGAAATACAGGTCATTGAGGTCCTGCAGCGTGCCGCTCAACTGCGTCATGGTCGTTTCCCTTCCCGGACAAATGCTGCGATTGCCGCAAGCTTATTGCCTGATTGTTTCCAGTTCATCCGCTGGAACCGGATCCGCTGGCCGCGCGCGTCCCACCCCTGCCATCAGTCATGTTGCCAAACCGGCGACTACCACTTGACCGGCCGATTTTTGGTGTTATAGTTAACTACAACACCACTCAACTAACTCACCAAAGGAGCACTGCCATGAACGCAAAGCTCGACACCGCTCACACGATCGTCGCCGACGACGACATTTTCACCACGACCCTCGTTCCCGCCCGCCGCTGGATCGCCTCCGCCGCGGCACTGGTGATGACCAGCCTCACCTTGGCGCTGGCCAGCCTGCCGGCAACCCACACCACCGAGGTGGCCTGGATCAACGGCATCCACGTGACCAACCTGGCGCCGGTCGAAGTCACCCCCTCGGCCGCCGACATCAAGGCCGCTGCCTTGCTGGAGCACGCCGCGGTCGGCGTCGCCAATGGCGCCGCCGCGCAATTCGGGGCGCAGTTGGCCATGCCCTACTATTCCTTCGGCACCACAAGCACCAGCAGCAAGGAATGATCCATGACCATCACCTGGAACGACAGCATCCCGATCTACCGCCAACTGCACCAACGCGTGGTGGCGATGATCCTGGATGGCGCCTTGAACGAGGGCGACCCGCTGCCGTCGGTACGCCAGGTGGCCGCGGATTTCCAGATCAATCCGCTGACCGTGTCGAAGGCGTACCAGGAGCTGGTCGATGAACGCTTGGTGGAAAAAAGGAGGGGACTGGGCATGTTTGTGATCGAAGGCGCACGCGAGGAACTCCTGAAGTCCGAACGCGAACGTTTCCTGCGCGAGGAGTGGCCCGCACTGTATGCCCGCCTGCAACGGCTGGGCCTTGATCTGAAAACCCTGCTGCGCGAAGCGCCATCCGAGCCGGAGAAGCACGCATGAACGCCGTCGTCTCCGCCCACGGCCTGAGCAAGCGCTACAAGAACACCGCCGCGCTGGACAACGTGAGCTTCGAGATCCAGCCCGGCCGCATCGTGGGCCTGATCGGCCCGAACGGCGCCGGCAAGACCACCGCGTTGAAGGCCATCCTCGGCCTCACCGACTTCCAGGGCGAACTGGGCGTGCTTGGCCTGGACCCGCGCAAGCAGCGTGGCAAGCTGATGGAACAGGTCTGCTTCATCGCCGACGTCGCCGTACTGCCGCGCTGGATCCGCGTACGCGAGGCGGTCGATTTCGTCGCCCACGTGCATCCGCGCTTCGACCGCAAGAAGTGCGAAGACCTCCTCGCCCGTACCAAGCTCACACCGGACATGCGCGTGAAGCAGATGTCCAAGGGCATGATCGTGCAGTTGCACCTCGCCCTGGTGATGGCGATCGACGCCCGCCTGCTGGTGCTGGACGAGCCCACGCTCGGCCTGGACATCCTCTACCGCAAGCAGTTCTACCAGAACCTGCTGGAGGACTACTTCGACGAGAACAAGACCATCATCGTCACCACCCACCAGGTGGAGGAAGTCGAGCACATCCTCACTGACCTGATGTTCATACGCGACGGCAGGATCGTGCTGGACGCCGACATGGACGCGGTGGGCGAGCGCTTCGCCGAGGTGATGGTGGGCGCCGAGCGCGCCGCCGAGGCACGCGCGCTGAAGCCGCTGCACGAGCGCCAGGTGTTCGGCAAGAGCATCTTCCTGTTCGACGGCGTGGCACGGGCGCAGCTGGAAGCGCTGGGCGAAGTCCGCCGGCCCTCCGTCAGCGACCTGTTCGTCGCCACCATGAAAGGAACCTACGCATGAAAACCCCGGTTCTCAACGAAATGTACTGGCTGGTGAAGCGCGAATTCTGGGAACACCGCGGCGGCTTCCTGTGGACGCCAGTGATCGTCGGCGGCGTGTTCGTGCTGCTGAACCTGATGGGTATCGTCACCGGGGAAATCATCGGTGCCCAGCACGGCATCCATTTCATGTTCAACAACAACAGCCTGCTCAACCATCCCTTGAGCGCCGAAGATATGTCCAAGGCCGGCCAGATGATGGACCTGGTGATGTACTCGACCTCGTTCATCATCAGTATTGTGCTGGGCTTCGTGGCGTTCTTCTACTGCCTCGGCGCGCTATACGACGACCGCCGCGATCGCAGCCTGCTGTTCTGGAAATCGCTGCCGCTGTCGGATACGGCCACCGTGCTCTCCAAGGTGGTGGCGGGCACCGTGCTGGCGCCGTTCATCGCCGCAGTCTGCGGCGTGGTCACCGGCATCGTGATGTTGCTGCTGTTCGCCCTCACCTTGTCCTTCCACGGCTTGAACGTGTGGCACCTGCTGGCCTACGCGCATCCATTCCAGGTCATCGCCAACCTCATCGGCACCATCCCGCTATATGCGCTGTGGGCATTGCCGACCACGGGCTGGCTGTTGCTCTGCTCCGCCTGGGCGCGCAGCAAACCGTTCCTGTGGGCCGCGGTGCTCCCGTTCGCGGTAGGCATGATGCTGGGCTGGTTCAACCTGCTGGGCACACGTGTCGTCGGCAACGGCTGGTACTGGAAGGACGTGGTCGGCCGCATCCTGCCCGGCGTGTTCCCGGGGAGCTGGCTGGGCGCCGGCAACTACCAGAACGTCAGCACCGGCGCGGAACATTCGCTGGACGTGCTGAATCTCGGCAACGCCTACAGCGTGATGGCCACACCCGGCTTCTGGATCGGCGCGATGGCGGGCCTCGCCCTGCTGGCCGGTGCCATCTGGCTGCGCCGCTGGCGCGACGACACCTGATATCCCATCGAGACCGCACGGGGAGACACACCATGAAGAGCATCGCGATCACCGGCAGCATCCTTGCGTTCGTCGTGCTGTTGCCACTCACGGCCTGCAGCCAGGCGACCGATAACAGCTCCAGCGACAACGTGGCGCAAGCCATGAAGGAAGTACAGAAGCAGACCTCGTCATCGGCCATCGGCGCGGAAGTGCAGAAAGGCATCGACAAGGCCAAGCAGGAACTGCTCACCCAGAACATCGACGTCAGCGACGTGCACGTCAACGGCAAGGGCCGGCACGGAGACAACAGCAAGCTGCCCAAGGCGGTCATCACCCCGCAGGGCAACCTGGTGATCGCCGGCAAGCCGGTCGAAGCCACGCCCGCGCAGCACGCCATGCTGGTGGACTACCGCCAGCAGATCATCGGCATCGCCACGGCCGGCATGGACATCGGCGCGAGCGGCGCCGACCTGGGCATGAGCGCGGCCAAGCAGGCGATTTTCTGCGCGCTGACCGGCAAGAGCGACAAGGAGATCGAGGCCAGCATCAAGCCACAAACCGACAAGATCCAGGCCGCCGCCATGAAGCTGTGCAAGCGCCTGCCCGACATGCTGGCCTCGCAGCAGAGGCTCGCCGCCGCCATGCCCGCATTCAAACCCTACGCCACGATGACCCAAAAGGATGTCGACGACTGCGGCAAGGACACCGCCGACAGCAACGGCAAGAAGGGCTTCGCCGTTTTCTCCGATTGATCCAGGCCTGCACCATCGTCGACGGAACCCAAACGATGAAACTTCGCACTCTCACATGCGCCACCCTGCTTTGCATCCTGCTCACCGCCTGCGCCCGCGACAGCGGCACCACCATTGCCGGCGGCCACGGCAGCATCCAGCTGCGCGACGGCGTGGCGGCCATCCAGGTGGCGGGCCAGCCCGACGCAAGCGTCACCGGCGACGGCACACTCAGCATCGCCGGCAAACCGGTGCCGCTGACGGCGGACCAGCGCGACCTGCTCAAGCAGTACTACGTGCACGTCTACAAGATCCGCAGCGAGGGCATCGCCACCGGCAAGGCCGGCGCGGCGCTGGCCGGCCAGGCCATGGGCAGCGTGATGTCGGGACTGGCGCACGGCAACACCGACCAGATCGGCAAGGACATCCAGGCAGAGGCCAGCAAGGTCACCGCCCAGGCGGCCGCGATCTGCGCCGGACTGGAACAGCTGCGTGCCGCCCAGGACGCCGTTGCCTCCCAGGTCGCGGCGTTCCGCCCCTACGCCACGCTGGACGAGAAGGGAGTGGCCAAGTGCAGGCAGGGTATCGACAAGGCGAACAGCTCGCTGGCGACGCACTGAGCACACCACATTTCTCCCACCATCCTGGAGACCATCCGATGCGATACCTGATCCTGCTTGGTGTACTCGCCGCCGCGGACACCTTATACCGATCTTCATCGCCGAAATCGCAACCGGCATCCTGCTGATGGTGCGCGGCGCACGGTTGGCGCAGGCCGTCGCGATCGCCGGCTAACCAGGCAACCCACGACGCGTCGACGGGAAACCGGCAGTCAGCCGCTCATTCCCCGTGGATGCCGCCCCTGGTGAGCGCCAGCGGATCGAGCAGATTCTGCAATTCGTTCTTCGACAGGCCCGTGGTTTCCAGCGCGACGTCGATGATGGGGCGGTGCTGCTTGTACGCCTGCTTGGCGGTGGCCGCGCCCTTCTCGTAGCCGATCACCGGGTTGAGCGCAGTGACTAGGATCGGGTTCATCGCCAGCGCCTGGTTGACCCGCTCGCGGTTCACCCGGAAGCCGGCGATGGCCTTGTCGGCCAGCAGGCGCGACACGTTGGCCAGCAGGCCCAGCGACTGCAACAGGTTGTAGCCGACCAGCGGCAGCATCACGTTGAGCTGGAAGTTGCCGGACTGACCGGCGATGGCGATGGTCGCGTCGTTGCCAACCACCTGCGCAGCCACCATCGCCGTCGCCTCGGGGATCACCGGGTTGACCTTGCCCGGCATGATCGAGGAGCCGGGCTGCAGCGCCGGCAGCTCGATTTCGCCCAGGCCGGCCAGCGGCCCCGAGTTCATCCAGCGCAGGTCGTTGGAAATCTTCATCAACGCCACGGCCAGCGCCTTCAGCGCGCCTGAGAGCTCCACCGCGTCGTCCTGCGCGGCCATGCCTTCGAAGGGGTTTTCCATCGCCTCGAACCGCACGCCGGTGAGCTTTTTGAGCTCCCTCGCCACCGCCATGCCGAACTTCGGGTCGGCATTGATGCCGGTGCCCACCGCGGTGCCTCCCTGCGGCAGGCGGCGCATGCGCTTGAGCGCATCCTCGATGCGCGCGATGGCCGAACCGATCTGCGCGGCCCAGCCGGACAACTCCTGGCCGAAGGTCACCGGCATCGCATCCATCAGGTGGGTGCGACCGGTCTTGGCCACGTGGCGCAACTGGCGCGCACGCTGGCCGATGGTCCTCTTCAGGTGCTTCAGCGCCGGCAGCAGTTGCTCCTGCGCCACCAGGGTGGCGCTGACGTGGATCGCGGTGGGGATCACGTCGTTCGAGCTCTGCCCGTAGTTGACGTGGTCGTTCGGGTGCACCCTGGCGCCGGCCCGCGCGGCGAGGTGAGCGATCACCTCGTTCGCGTTCATGTTGGTGCTGGTGCCCGAGCCGGTCTGGAACACGTCGATGGGAAACTGCGCGTCGTGCTCGCCGCCGGCCACCGCCAGCGCAGCCTTGCGGATCGCCGTGGCCTGCCCCTTCTTCAGATGGCCGAGCGCAAGGTTCGCTTCGGCGGCGGCGGCCTTGATAAGGCCCAGCGCGCGGATGAATTCGCGCGGCAGCGCCAGGCCGGAGATCGGGAAATTGTCGATCGCGCGCTGGGTCTGCGCGCCGTACAGGGCATCGGCGGGTACCTTGAGCTCGCCCATGCTGTCGTGTTCGATGCGGTAACCGTGCATAGCCAGTCCTCCCGGGGGATGGGAACCCGCCGACTATAGGCCGCAAGGCATCGCGCCGCCGTCAATGTAAAATGTGCGTTTCCCTTCGCCGGAACACCCCGATGTCCAACCCCGCCCTCACCGCCCTGTCGCCGCTGGACGGCCGCTACGCCAGCAAGGCAGAGCCGCTGCGCCCGATCTTCAGCGAGTTCGGCCTGATCCACCGCCGCGTGCACGTGGAGATCGAGTGGCTGCTGGCGCTGGCCGCCGAGCCGGGCATCGCCGAGCTGCCGCCGTTCACGGAAACCCAGGTCAAGCAGTTGCACACGATCGCCGACATCTTCGGCATCGAGGACGGTGCACGCATCAAGGCGATCGAAGCCACCACCAACCATGACGTCAAGGCGGTGGAGTACTTCATCAAGGAGCGCATCGGCAACGATGCAGCGCTGGCCCAGGCCAGGGAGTTCGTGCACTTCGCCTGCACCAGCGAGGACATCAACAACCTTTCCTACGCGCTGATGCTGCGCGACGCCCGCACGCAGGTGCTGCTGCCGGCCTTCGACGCGATCATCGCCAGGCTGCGCGAGCTGGCGCACGCCAACGCCGCGCTGCCGATGCTCTCGCGCACGCATGGCCAGACCGCTTCGCCCAGCACGCTGGGCAAGGAGCTGGCGAACGTGGTGGCGCGCCTGGAGCGCCAGCGCGCGCAGCTCGCCGCGCTGGAGATCCCCGGCAAGATCAACGGCGCGGTGGGCAACTACAACGCCCACGCCATCACCTACCCGGAGCTCGACTGGCGCGCGTTCTCGCAGCGCTTCGTCGAGAGCCTGGGCCTGGACTACAACCCCTACACCACGCAGATCGAGCCACACGACGGCGTGGCCGAATACTGCGACGCCGTGCGCCGCGCCAACACCATCCTGATCGACCTGGCGCGCGACGTGTGGGGCTACATCTCGCTGGGCTACTTCAAGCAGAAGCTCAAGGAGGGCGAGGTCGGTTCGTCCACCATGCCGCACAAGGTCAACCCGATCGACTTCGAGAACGCCGAGGGCAACTTCGGCCTGGCCAACGCCCTGCTCGGCCATTTCGCCGAGAAGCTGCCGATCAGCCGCTGGCAGCGCGACCTCACCGACTCCACCGTGCTGCGCGCGCTGGGCACCGCCTTCGGCCACACCCTGGTGGCGCTGGAATCGCTGCAGAAGGGCCTGGGCAAGCTCACCGTGAACGCCGACCGCCTTGCCGCCGACCTCGACGCCAGCTGGGAAGTGCTGGCCGAGGCGGTGCAGACCGTAATGCGCCGCTACGGCCTGCCGCAGCCCTACGAGCAGCTCAAGGCGCTGACCCGCGGCCAGGGCATCACGAGGGAATCCATGCGCGACTTCATCGGCAAGCTGGAGCTGCCTGCTGAGGCTAAGCAACGCCTGCTCGACCTCACGCCGGGCGGTTACATCGGCCTGGCCGAAGGGCTGGCCCGGGAGATCTGACCCCCAACGCATACGCTCGGCAGCACCGCATGCATTGCAGCCGCAAGATGCGATCAGCACGGACGATGGATGGCGGGCCGCGCGTTTCCACGCGCGGCTTGCTGCGTATCAGGCGTGGGCCTTCTTCACCAGCCCTTCCGCTTCCATCGCGTCGCGCACGGCAGGCCGCTCGGCCACGCGCTGCTGGAAGGCCAGCAGTGCCGGGAAGCCCGACAGGTCCAGCTGCACGTGCTTGGCCCAGTTGGTCACGGTGAACAGGTAGGCATCGGCCACGCTGAACGTGTCGCCCAGCAGGAACGGCTGCTTCGCGAGCACGTTCTCGATGAACTGGTAGCGCTTGGCCAGGTACTCCTTGCGCTCGGCGCGGGCGGTGTCGGACGTGTCCGGCCGGAACAGCGGGCTGTAGCTCTTGTGCAGTTCGGAGTTGATGTAGCCCAGCATCTCCTGCAGGTGGTAGCGCGGCAGCGTGCCGTTGGCGGGCGCAAGCTTGCTGGCGGGATTCTGGTCGGCCAGGTACTGCACGATGGCCGGGCCTTCGGTCAGCACTTCGCCGCTGTCCAGCTCCAGCGCCGGCACGTAGCCCTTGGGATTGACCAGCCAGAAATCCGCGCCGCTCTCGGTGCGCTTGGCCTTGCCGTCAACCTTCTCCAGTTGCAGCGGGAGGCCGGCCTCCAGCGCGACGATGTGCGGGGAAAGCGAACAGGCGCCGGGGGAGTAGTAAAGCTTCATGCGATGACTCCAGATGGGGGACGGAAAACGGGCGCCTTTGGGCCGAAGCCGCGCGCCTGGCGCGCCATGCTACGCCGCCATGGTTACCATTGGATACCATGTATCCGCCGGGCCGCCGCAGAATGCGGTAACCCTGCGGTTACCGAACCGTCCACGCCAGCAGCGAGCCGTCCCATGGGTCTCCCCGTACGCAAGAGCAAGGTCCTACCGGCGCCGGCTTGCCCGCTCACCGAAAGCCTGGCACTGCTGCGCGGCGCCTGGGCGCCCAACGTGATCTGGTACCTCAGCGGCGAACCCCGCCGCTTCGGCGAACTGCGCCACGACATCCCGCGCATCTCCGCGCGCGTGCTCAGCGCCCGCCTGCGCGAACTGGAATCGCGCGGCCTGGTCAGCCGCCGCCTGCTGGCCACCTCACCACCGTCCGCCGAATACGCGCTCACCGAACTCGGCCGCGAACTGCTGCCGGCGATCAATGCGCTGGCGCGGGTGGG
>DAIDKO010000082.1 GCA_027450005.1 Rhodanobacter sp.
CGCGCTGGCACTGGACCCGCGCGGCACGCTGCACACCCCCGACACCATCGCCCAGCGCCTGACGATGCGCAATTTCATGGACGAGCTGCGCGGTGCCGGCGTCGACACCGGCGGGCATGCGCCGTTCCATGCGCGCGACAAACAGGCCTTCGCGAACCAGCTGGACCGCTGGCTGGCGGGCCTGCGCTAGCGACCGCGCTGGTCGAGGCGCGCACGCCGCGCCGCCACCTGCGACAGCACCGACCAGTCCACGTCCTCGTCGCCCGCGGCCAGCGCCTCCAGCAGGCTGTCGCGCAACACGCCGGCGAACGGCAACGGCACGCGCGCCGCCTCGCCGGCCTCCTGCGCCAGCCGCACGTCCTTGTAGCCCAGCGGCAGCGCGAAGCCGGCCGGCTTGAAGCGCTGCTCGGCGATCAGCTTCGCATAGCCCTGGTAGGCCGGCGCGGCGAACAGCGTGCCGGTCATCACGTCGAGGAAATCGGCCGCGCCGATGCCGTGCGCGCGCACCAGCGCGGAGGCCTCGGCCATGGTCTCGATCGCCGCGGCCAGCATGAAGTTGCCGGCGATCTTCGCCACGTTGGCGCGCTCCGGCGCCTCGCCCAGCGGCCACACGCGGCTGCCCATCGCCTCCAGCAGCGGACGCACGCGCTCGACCGCCTGCGCCTCGCCCGCGGCAAGGATGTTGAGCCGGCCGGCAGCAGCCACGTCCGGCCGGCCGAACACCGGCGCGGCGACATAGCCCACGCGGCGTGCCGCGTGCGCCTGCGCGAGCTCCCCGGCCAGCTTCACCGACACCGTGGCGTGGTTCACGTGCACCGCACCGGGCGCCAGCGCCGCGAGCACGCCGCCGTCGAGGATCACGCCGCGCACCGCCTCGTCGTTCGCCAGCATGCTCAGCACGGCGTCACCATGCGCTGCCGCGGCGGGCGTGGACGCCACCGCGGCGCCCAGTGCCGCCAGCGGCTGTACCGCTGCCGCCGAACGGTTCCACACGGTCACGTCATGGCCGGCCTTGAGCAGGTTCGTCGCCATCGCGGCACCCATCGCGCCCAGGCCAAGGAAACCGACTTTCATGTTTGCGCTCCGTGGCGATCCGATTCGTGCAGTGAAGCAGGCCATGCGTTCAGCTGCCGCGAAGCCGCGGCGTCATGCCACCTCGCCCGCGGCATGGCCCGAGGCCCAGGCCCACTGGAAGTTGTAGCCGCCCAGCCAGCCGGTGACGTCCACTACCTCGCCAATGAAATACAGGCCAGGCACGAGCTTGGATTGCATGGTGCTGGAGGAAAGCCCGTCGGTGTCCACGCCGCCCAGCGTCACTTCGGCGGTGCGGTAGCCCTCGGTGCCGCTGGCGGTGATCGGCCAGTCGTGCAACTGCCGGCCGATCTCGCGCAACTCGGCATCGCGGTACTGACGCATCGGCCGGCTGGGGAAGAACAGCTCGCACAAGCGTTGCGCGAGACGCTTCGGCAAGGCCTCGGCCAGCACGTTCTTCAGCTCCGCCGCCGGTCGCGCGGCACGCTGCGCCAGCAACCACTCGCCCAGCTCGGCATCGGGTGCGAGATCGAGCCGCAGGTCGTCGCCCGGCTGCCAGTACGAGGAAATCTGCAGGATGGCCGGCCCGCTGAGGCCGCGATGGGTGAACAGCAGGCCCGCGCGGAACGCGCGCTTGCCCACGCGCGCCTCCACCAGCGGCAGCGCCACGCCGGCAAGGTCGGCGTAATGCTCCTGGTGCTTGCCGCTCAGGGTCAGCGGCACCAGTGCGGCGCGCACGGGTAGCACCGCGTGGCCGAACTGGCGTGCCAGCTCGTAGCCGAAACCGGTGGCGCCCATGCTGGGAATCGACAGGCCGCCGGTCGCCACCACCAGCGACTCGGCATGCACTTCGCCACGCGTGGTTAGCACGGCGAAGCCCTCGCCCGTCTGGCGCACGCGTTCGACGCCGCAACTCGTTTCGATGCGCACGCCGGCCGCAGTGCACTCCTCCAGCAGCAGGCGCACGATCTGCTTCGAGGAGTCGTCGCAGAACAGCTGTCCCAGCTCTTTCTCGTGGTAGGCGATGCCGTGCTTCTCTACCAGCGCGATGAAATCCGCTGGGGTGTAGCGCGCCAGCGCGGACTTGGCGAAGTGCGGGTTGGCGCTGAGGTAATTGGCCGGCGACGCGCCCGTGTTGGTGAAATTGCAGCGCCCGCCGCCGGACATCAGGATCTTCTTGCCGATCTTGTTCGCGTGGTCGACCACCAGCACGCCGCGGCCGCGCCGGCCGGCCGTGATCGCGCACATCAGGCCCGCGGCGCCCGCGCCGATGATCAGTACGTCCGTTTTCAAGATCCCACCACTGCCGGCACCCCGCCAAAGGCGTCATTCCGGCGAAGGCCGGAATCCAGCGACTCGTGTACATACAAAGACACTGGATCCCGGCTTTCGCCGGGATGACGAGCATAAAAGCGCGCATTATCGCCCAGTCGCATCGCTTACACTTCCCGCTTCATTCCACCTGCGAGCCTTGGCCATGCCTTCCTTCGACGTGATTTCCGAAGTCGACAAGCACGAACTCACCAACGCCGTGGACCAGGCGAATCGCGAGCTGGCGAACCGCTTCGACTTCAAGGGCTCGGACGCGAAGTTCGCACTGGAGAAATCCGAGATCCTGCTCACCGCGCCCAGCGACTTCCAGCTGCAGCAGATGCTGGACATCCTGCGCAGCCGGCTCGTAACGCGGAAGATCGACATCCGCGCGCTGGACATCGGCGAGGTGGAAACCAACCTGGCCGGCGCACGGCAGAAGATCACCGTGAAGCAGGGCATCGAGCAGCCGGTGGCGAAGAAGCTGGTGGCCGCGCTGAAGGAGGCCAAGCTCAAGGTCGAGGCGCAGATCAACGGCGACAAGCTGCGCGTCACCGGCAAGAAGCGCGACGACCTGCAGGACGCGATGGCGGTGCTGCGCAAGGCCGACGTGGAGCTGCCGCTGCAGTTCGACAACCTGCGCGACTGACGCGCCGGCTCAGCCGCCCAGGCTGCCCACCACGCTCACGCTGATCGCCAGGATGAACACGTTGAAGAAGAACGCCACCACGCTGTGCAGCAGCGTGAGCCGGCGCATCGGGCGGCTGCGCACGGAGACGTCCGAGACCTGGAAGCACATGCCGATCACGAACGAGTAGTACACGAAGTCCCAGTAGTCCGGCTTGGGCGTGGAGGGAAAATCCAGCCCGCCCTGCAGATGGCCGTCATCACCGTAGTAGCAATGCGCATAATGCAGTGCAAAGGTGGTGTTCATGAACATCCACGACAGCACCACGCTGAGCGCAGCCACGCCCACCGCCCAGGCGCCACCGGCCTTGGCCCCATGCAATTCGGTGGTCAACGCCACCAGCACCACCAGCGAGACGATCACCGCCAGCGTCAGCGTGGCGCGACGGCCGGTGTCCTGCAGCTTCGCGTGGCGCCCGATGTGCTCGCAGCCGGAGCGCGAGAACATGCGCGCCAGGCTGGCAAGGTAAAGCAGCGCGCCGAGATCGAAGCCCAGCAGCACCGCCGACGCCAGGCGAAGACCAGCCAGCGCCAGCAATATCGTGACCAGCACGAACACTGCCGTGCAGGTGCTCAGTCGCGGGCGCGTGCGGATGAAGTGCAGCAGCCGGAACCGGCGCGGCTTCGACGTGGCGACGTTCATGCGCGCAACTCCGCGTACTGGTGATGCATGGCTACCTCCGTGGGCGATGCCGCCAAGGATACCGCCCCGCGGCCGGCTCAAAGCGTCCGTGCGGATTGGGCGCTCAGGCGGCCAGTTCGTCCTTTGCCACTTCCCGGCGGCGGCGCACGGCCGCAGCCAGCCGCTCCAGCACGCGCACCGAATCGTCCCAGCCGAGGCAGCCGTCGGTGATGCTCTGGCCGTAGGCCAGTGGATGGCCTTCGACTAGGTCCTGGCGCCCCGCGACCAGATGGCTTTCCACCATCGCGCCCACGATGCGTCGTTCGCCCGCCTCGAGCTGCGCGGCGATATCGGCGATCACCCGTGGCTGGTTTTCCGGCTGCTTGCCGCTGTTGGCGTGGCTGGCGTCGATCATCACCCGTGCCGGCAGGCCGGCCCTGGCGAT